>NZ_BAAGXY010000077.1:0-28683 GCF_054779595.1 Angustibacter peucedani | reverse complement strand
CGGAGCCGCCTTCTTCGCCGGAGCCGCCTTCTTCGCCGGAGCCGCCTTCTTCGCCGGAGCGGCCTTCTTCGCCGGAGCCGACGCCTTCTTCGCGGGCGCCGCCTTCTTCGCGGGCGCAGCCTTCTTGGCCGGAGCCGACGTCTTCTTGGCCGGCGCAGCCTTCCTCGCCGGAGCCGCCTTCTTGGCAGGAGCCGACGTCTTCTTGGCCGGAGCCGACGTCTTCTTCGCGGGCGCCGCCTTCTTGGCCGGAGCCGACGTCTTCTTGGCGGGAGCGGCCTTCTTCGCCGGAGCCGTCTTCTTCGCCGAAGCCGCGGCCTTCTTCGCCGTGGCCTTCTTCGCGACCCGGGTGGCCTGCGCGACGGCAGCCCCGACAGCGCGTCGGGCCGAGCTGCCCACGCTCGATCTGGCCATCGTGTCTCCCCAGGTCAGCAGGCGGACGTCGTCGTCCGGCGCACCGTACGGCGCGGTGCGGGCAGGATAGGGGTCGCCAGGAGCGGCCTCAACGCGACGCGCCGCCCGGGCACGCGACAGGGCCACCGGTGCTCACCGGTGGCCCTGTCGTGGTGGTGCGTCTGCCGACCCCCCGAGGTCAGCTCCCGAAGGGGAAGCGGGGCGTCTCGGACTGCCCCTGCCGCTCGGAGCCGTCACCGCCGTTCCCGCTCTGGCCGAAGCCGCCGCGCGTGGGCAGCGGGGTGACCTCGGCCGTGCTGCCGGTGTCCGCGCCGCCGGCCGTCTGGCCGGGGGCGTCGGGCGCCGAGCCACCGGAGGACGCCTTGGCCTCGAGCTGCTTGAGCTGGTCCTCGAGGTAGGCCTTGAGGCGGCTGCGGTACTCGCGCTCGAACTGGCGCAGCTGCTCGACCTTGCGCTGCAGCACCTGGCGCTGCTCCTCGAGGTCGCCGAGCGTCTCGCGCTGCTTGGTCTCGGCCTCGCGGACGAGCCGGGCCGCGTGCTCCTGCGCCTCGTTGACGATCTTGGTGCGCTCGGCCTTGCCGGCCTCGACGTGCTCGTCGTGCAGCTTCTGCGCGAGGGCGAGCATGCCGGCCGCGCTCTCGGGACCCGTGGACGTCGGGGCCGCGACGGGCGCGGGCAGCGACGCCGCGGCGGGCACCGGGGCGGGGGTCGGCGTGGGGTCGGGAACGGGCGCGGGCGCCGGGGCCGGCGGGACCACCGGCACGGGAGCGCTCACCGGCTCGTCCTGCGGCCGGGTGCGTGCGGCACCGCCGTTGCGGGACAGCTCGGCCACGCGGCTCTCGCAGGCGCTGAGCTTGGCGCGCAGCTCCTCGTTCTCGGAGTTGAGGCGTCGCAGCTCGGCGACGACCTCGTCGAGGAACTCGTCGACCTCTTCCTCGTCGTAGCCCTGACGGAACTTCGTCGGGCTGAAGCGCTTGTTGACAACTTCCTCGGGGTTCAGCGGCATGTGGTCACCTCTCGGTGTCTGGGGTCGCCCGGCACACGGTAGCGAATCTGCAGGTCGGAGGTCACTTCGACCCCGGGCTGGTTCGCGTCGTGGTGGACCACCGCGGTCAGGCGAGCAGCTGCATGAGCAGCAGCGTCACGATGAACAGGATCATGAAGGCCAGGTCCACGGAGATCTGGCCGATGCGCAGCGGCGGCACGACGCGGCGCAGCGCGCGCAGCGGCGGGTCGGTGGCCGAGTAGACGACCTCGGCGACCACGAGCATCACGCCGGACGGCCGCCAGTCGCGGGCGAAGGCCTGGATCCAGTCCAGCACCAGCCGCACGACGAGGAGCACGAAGAAGGCGAGGACGACCAGGTAGAGGACGGTCCGGACGGCGTGCACGCGCTCAGCTCTGGTTGAACAAGCCCGTGGCGACGACCGGTTCCTTGTCCTCGGCCGTCACCTCGACGTGCGCCGGCGAGAGCAGGAAGACCTTGCTGGTCACCCGCTCGATCGACCCGTGCAGGCCGAAGACCAGGCCGGCGGCGAAGTCGACCAGCCGCTTGGCGTCGCTGTCGTCCATGTCGGTGAGGTTCATGATCACCGGGACGCCCTCGCGGAACGACTCGCCGATCGTCTTGGCCTCGTTGTAGGTGCGCGGGTGGATCGTCGTGATCCGGTGCAGCTCCTGGCCGGACGACGGCACGACCCGCGCCACGGGGCGCTGGGGCAGCTGCGTGACCTGGTTGCGCTCGGACCGCGGCACCTCGGGACGCTGGGACGGCTCGTCGTCGTAGTCGTCGTACATCTCGTCGTCGTAGCGCTCGTCGTCCTCGGCCAGCCCGAGGTACACCATCGTCTTGCGCAGCGCACCCGCCATCGCCAGCTCCTCCGTCGTCGTCCGGGCGCGCACGTCGCGCACCACGTTGACGGTTTCGGACGTTACCGGAGTGACGGGCGTGAACCGAGGACCGCGCTCCCGACACGCAGGTGTGTCGCACCGCAGGCCACCGCGGCCTCGAGGTCGCCGCTCATGCCGGCCGACACCCAGGTCGCGTCGGGGTGGTCGGCGCGCAGCCGCTCGGCGACCTGCGCCAGCCGCTCGAAGGCCTCCCGCGGGTCGGCTCCGCGCGGCGCCACGGCCATGACGCCGCGCAGCCGCAGCGCGCTCGCCGCGGCGACGGCCTCGGCCACCGCCGCGACGTCGCCCGGCCTCGCCCCGCCGCGAGCGTCCGCTCCCCCGCCGGGCTCGAGGTCGACCTGCAGCAGGACGTCGAGGGTGCGCCCGGCCCGCTCGGCGCCGTGGTCGAGCGCGGTGACCAGCCGCTCGCGGTCGACGCTGTGGACGACGTCGGCGTAGCGCGCGACGGCCGCGGCCTTGTTGCGCTGCAGCTGCCCGACGAAGTGCCAGCGCAGCCGGTCGGTGCCCTCGCCGCCCAGCTCGGCCACCTCCTCGACCTTGGCCGCGGCCTCCTGGTCGCGGTTCTCGCCGACGTCCCGGACGCCGAGCGCCGCCAGCTCGACGACGTCCGAGGCGGGGAAGGTCTTGGTGACCGCGACGACGGTGACGTCGTCGGGCGAACGGCCGGCATCGGCGCAGGCGCGCTCGACCCGCTCGTGGACGGCGGCCAGGGCGGCGGCGAGCTCGTCGCGGCGGCTCACGCGGTGCGCCAGACCAGGCCGGCGAAGCGGCCGGTGCGCCCGTCGCGCCGGTAGGAGAACAGGTCGGGCCGCTCGACCGTGCAACCCGGCAGCTGGCGCGCCGCGACGCCGAGGTCGGCCAGCTGCGCCAGCACGCCGGCCGCGACGTCGAGCGCCGGCGTGCCGGTCCAGGTGACCGAGCGGCTCGCGGGGGCGACCGCGGCCACCTCCTCGCGCAGCGCGAGCGGCACCTCGTAGCAGCGCGGGCACACCGAGGGGGCGAGCCGGGCCACGACCTCGCGCACCCCCAGGTCGCGCATGGCGGCGACGGCGGCGAGCACGACGACGACGGCCATCCCGGGTCGCCCGGCGTGCGCCACCGCGACGACGCCCTCGGCCGGCGCCGCGAGCAGGACGGGCACGCAGTCGGCCACCAGCACCGCGAGGGCCAGGCCCGGCGCCGTGGTCACCATCGCGTCCGCCTCCGGCGGTGGGCCGTCGAACGGCGCGTCGACCTGCACGACCTCGCGCCCGTGCACCTGGCTGGCCACCACCAGCCGCGCCGGGTCGATACCGACCGCGCCCGCCACGTCGGCGCGGTTGGCCGCCACGTCGACCGCGTCGTCGCCCACGTGCGCGCCGAGGTTCAGCCCCTCGTAGGGCGCGCGGCTGCGGCCGCCCCGCCGGTCGGTGAACGCGAGGTGCACGTCACCGGCGGGGTCGGCCAGCCGGTCGGTCCAGGCCAGGCCTGGCCGGTCGTCGATCACCCGGCCAGTCTGCCGCAGACCTACTTCAGGAAGTCCGGGACGTCGAGCTCGTCGTCGGTGTCGTCGAAGACCACCGAGCGCGGCGTGCGCGCGCGCACCGGCTCGAGGCTGTCGGGCACGACGATGGGCTCCTCGCGCGGCGCGGGCACCTCGGCCTTGGGCACCTCGGCGGTCGGGGCCTGCTCGGCCGGCGCGGACGCCGACGGCGAGGTCGCGTACGGCCGCTGGGTCGGCGCCGCCGGGCGGGTGGCGGCGCTGCCGTTCGCCGCGCCGTTCGCCGCACCCGCGGTGGACCCGTTGGTGGCCCCGGTGGCCGGCCGCGACGCCGACGAGCCGGTGATCTGCCCGAGCGCGCGGCTGTCGGCCTTGTGCGTGGGCACGCCCCCGTCGAAACCGGCCGCGATGACCGTGACCCGCACCTCGTCGCCGAGCGCGTCGTCGATGACCGCGCCGAAGATGATGTTGGCCTCAGGGTGCGCGGCCTCCTGCACCAGCCGGGCCGCCTCGTTGATCTCGAACAGGCCGAGGTCGGAACCGCCCTGGATCGACAGCAGCACGCCGTAGGCGCCGTCGATGCTGGCCTCGAGCAGCGGCGAGGAGATCGCCAGCTCGGCGGCCTGCACCGCGCGGTCCTCCCCGCGGGCCGAGCCGATGCCCATGAGAGCGCTGCCCGCGCCCTGCATGACCGACTTCACGTCGGCGAAGTCGAGGTTGATCAGGCCGGGCGTGGTGATGAGGTCGGTGATGCCCTGCACACCCGAGAGCAGCACCTGGTCGGCGCTGCGGAAGGCGTCGAGCATGCTGACCGCGCGGTCGCTGATCGACAGCAGCCGGTCGTTGGGGATGACGATGAGGGTGTCGACCTCGTCGCGCAGGGCGGCGATGCCGCTCTCGGCGGAGTTGGCCCGGCGCCGTCCCTCGAAGGTGAACGGGCGGGTCACGACGCCGATGGTCAGCGCGCCCAGCGATCGCGCGATGCGCGCCACCACGGGGGCGCCGCCGGTGCCGGTGCCGCCGCCCTCGCCCGCGGTGACGAAGACCATGTCGGCCCCGCGCAGGACCTCCTCGATCTCCTCCATGTGGTCCTCGGCGGCCTTCTTGCCGACCTCGGGGTCGGCGCCGGCGCCCAGGCCGCGGGTGAGCTCGCGCCCGACGTCCAGCTTGACGTCCGCGTCGGACATCAGCAGCGCCTGCGCGTCGGTGTTGATGGCGATGAACTCGACGCCCTTGAGGCCGACGTCGATCATCCGGTTGATCGCGTTGACGCCGCCGCCGCCGATGCCGACGACCTTGATGACGGCCAGGTAGTTCTGCGGTGCTGCCACGTCGGGGACCTCTCGCTGGTGTGGTGCCGGGGTGTCGCTCGGACTCTGACCCTCTACTTGAGGGTTATAGTTATGTCAACCACGTCCTCAGGCGCAGACGCTAGGTGCCGCAGGGGGTCGCGACAACGACCGCGCCCGGCGTGTCGTGATGTGGCGGCGCCGGCGCGCCCGGACGGACCAGCCGTCAGCGGACGACGGGCGTGAGCGGCGAGCTCACGTCGTACGTGCGGGCCTTGTGCCGCAGCAGGTCTGCGAGCACCCGGGCCTTGAGCTCGGTGTCGTCCGCGCTCCCCCACACCACCTGCGCGCTGCCCAGCTTCATCCGGACGTCGTCCGGGGTGTCGGCGCGCACCTGGCTGACGGTGCCGCGCAGGTCGCCCGGCAGCGCCTCGAGCGTGGCGAGCGCGGCGGCCAGCGAGTCGGCGGCCGTGCTGCCCGCCAGCGGCACCCGCACGACGGGCACGCCGCGGGGCGCCTTGCTGGTGCTCTGGAACGCGGTGCCGGTGGCGTCGACCAGCCGGTAGCCGCCGCCCGAGCGCGGTACGGCGGCGACCGCGACCCGCGGCGTCACGACGAGACGCAGGGTCGACGGCCAGGCCCGCTCGACGCGCACCGAGGCGACGTAGGGCAGCTCGGCCAGGTGCGATCGCACGGCGGCCGCGTCGACCTGGGGCAGCGGCGTGCCGCGCTCGGCCTCCCCCACCGTCGCGACGTGCTGCGCCTGGGCGCCGGTGACCCCCTGCACCTCGACCGACCGGACGGCGAGCAGCGGGCCGGCCCAGGCCAGCACGGCCAGCAGCACCAGCGCGAGCACCAGCAGGAGGGCCACCAGCACGGGGCGCCGCGAGCGCCAGCGGGCCGCGCGGGCGCGGGCCTCGAAGCGGGCGGCGGTCTCGGACGTCGCCTCGCGCACCGTCGTCGTCCGGGTGCTCATCGCCCGGCCCCGCCGAGCAGGTCGAGCACCTCGTCGGCCAGCAGCGTGACGTCGCCGGCCCCCACGGTGAGCAGCAGGTCGCCGGGGCGCAGCCGGGCCCGGACGGCGTCGGCGGTGGCCGACCAGGACGGCACGAAGGCGACCCGGTCGTCGGGCAGCGGCACGGCGTCGGCGACCAGCGCGCCCGAGACGCCGGGCACCGGGTCCTCGCGCGCGGCGTAGACGTCCATGACGACGACCTCGTCGGCCTGGCCGAGCGCCGCGCCGAACTGGGCCGCGAAGTCGCGGGTGCGGCTGTACAGGTGCGGCTGGAACACCACGACCAGCCGGCCGTGCCCGGCCACCTGACGTCCGGTCGCGAGCGCCGCCGCGACCTTGCCGGGGTTGTGCGCGTAGTCGTCGAAGACCCGCACGCCGCCGGCGGTGCCGCGCGGCTCGAACCGGCGGCGGGTGCCGGTGAAGGCCTCCGTGGCGGCGAGCGCGTCGCCCGGCGGCAGCCCGAGCGCGACGATCGCCGTGTACGCCGCGAGGGCGTTGAGCGCGTTGTGCCGGCCCGGCACGCGCAGCTGGGCCCGGCCCACCGGCCGGCCGTGGTCGACGACGTCGAACCCGGTGGTCGCGCCGTCGAGCGACACCCCCGTCAGCCGGACGTCGGCCTCCTCGGCCTCGCCGTAGGTGGTGACCCGGATCCCTTCTGCCGCAGCGCGTCCAGCCAGCCGCACCGCACCCTCGTCGTCCGCGCAGACCACCAGCAGCCCGCCGGGAGCGATGCTGCGCGCGAGCGCGAGGAACCCGTCGTCGACGCCCTCGGCGGTGCCGTAGAAGTCGAGGTGGTCGGGCTGCACGTTGGTGACGACGCCGATCTGCGGCCGGTAGACGACGAACGTGCCGTCGCTCTCGTCGGCCTCGAGCACGAAGGCGTCGCCGCTGCCGAGGTGGGCGTTGGTGCCGCTCTCGGTGAGCTCGCCGCCGATCGAGAACGACGGGTCGGCGCCGCAGCGCTGCAGCATCACGGTGAGCATCGAGGTGGTGGTGGTCTTGCCGTTGGTGCCGGCGACCGCGACGACCCGGTGCCCGCGGCTGACCGCCGCGAGCGCCTGCGAGCGGTGCAGCACCCGCAGCCCGAGCTCGCGGGCGCGGCGCAGCTCGGGGTTGGACTCGCGCACGGCGGACGACGCCACGACGGTGCGCGCGCCGTCGACGTGGGCCGCGTCGTGGCCGACGTGCACCGTGGCGCCCTCGGCGCGCAGCGCGGTGAGCAGCAGGGAGTCCTTGGCGTCGCTGCCGCTCACCTGCAGGCCCATCGCCAGCATCAGCCGCGCGATGCCTGACATCCCGGCGCCGCCGATGCCGATGAAGTGCACGGGCGACAGCTCGGCCGGCGTCGGCAGCTCGGCCTGCAGGTCGACGTCCGGGCTCATCGCCGCACCGGCCGCTCGTCGACCGCGCGCTGCACGAGGTCGGCTAGCCGCTCGTCGGCGTGCGGGACGACGAAGCGCGTCGCGGCCTCGCCCATGCTGGTCAGCGTGTCGGCGTCCTGCAGCAGCGGGAGCAGCACCTCGCGCACCCACGCCGGCGTGCAGTCGGCGTTGTCGACCAGCAGCCCACCGCCGGCCGTGACCACGGGCTGGGCGTTCCGGCGCTGCTCGCCGTTGCCCACGGGCAGCGGCACGTACGCGCCGGGCAGACCCACGGTCGCCAGCTCGCAGACGGTGTTGGCCCCCGCCCGGCAGACCACGAGGTCGGCCGCGGCGTACGCCTGCTCCATGCGGTCGACGTACGGGACGACGACGTACGGCGGCAGCCCCTCGACGACCGGCTCGACGTCGACCTGCTTGCCGGCGCCGCTCACGTGCAGCACCTGCACCCCGGCCTCGCGCAGGTCGCCGGACGCCGTCCCGAACGTCTCGTTGAGCCGCTGCGCCCCCAGCGACCCACCGGTGACGAGCAGCGTGGTGCGGTCGGCGTCCAGACCGAGGTCGGTGCGCGTCGCCCGGCGCAGGTCGGCGCGCGCGTCGGCGCCGAGGTCGGCGAGGTCGCTGATCTCGTGGCGCAGCGGCATGCCGGTCTGCGTGGCGTGCGGCAGCGGGGTGCCGGCGAACGTCGTGGCGACGTACGGGGTCATGCGGGCGCCCAGCTTGTTGGCCAGACCCGGCACCGGGTTGGCCTCGTGGATCACGATCGGCACGCCGCGCCGACGGGCCGCCAGGTACGCGGGCGGGCAGACGTAGCCGCCGAAGCCGACGACGACGTCGGCGCCGATGGCGTCGATCGCCTCGCCCGCGGCCGCCACGGCCCCGCGCAGGCGCGGCCCGAGCCGGGCCAGGTCGGCGTTCGGACGACGGGGCATCGGCACCTTGGGGATCGTGTGCAGGTCGTAGCCGTGGGCCGGCACCAGCCGGGCCTCGAGCCCCTCGGTCGTGCCGAGCACCCCGACCACGGTCGTCGGCTCGCGCCGGCGCAGGCAGTCGGCCAGCGCGAGCAGCGGGGACACGTGGCCCGCCGACCCCCCGCCGGCGAGCAGCACCGAGAGGGTCACGACCCGCTCCGCCCCCGGTCGCGGCGCACGCCGGGCAGCACCGCCAGCGACCGGCGCAGCAGCCCGGTGCGCGCGGTGAGCGCCTCGCGGGCCCCCGGCTCGGCGCGGGCGAACGACATCAGCATGCCGAGGACGACGAGCGAGGTGACCAGGGCCGAGCCGCCGCTGCTCACCAGCGGCAGCGGGACGCCGATCACGGGCAGCATGCCGATGACCGCTCCCACGTTGATCAGCGTCTGGCCGAGCAGCCAGGCCATCGCCGCCGCCGAGGCGATGCGGACGAACATGTCCTCGCTGCGGGTCACCAGCCGCAGGCAGGCCCAGCCGAGCAGCAGGAACAGCGCCAGGACGACGAGCGCGCCGGGGAGCCCGAGCTCCTCGCCGATGATGGCGAAGATGAAGTCGTTGTGCGCCTCGGGCAGCCAGGACCACTTCTCGCGGCTGGCTCCCAGACCGACGCCCCACCAGCCGCCGTCGGCCAGCGCGTACTTGCCGTGGATCGACTGGTAGCAGGCGCCCAGGCTGTCCTGGCACTGCCCGCCGATCCAGCTCGCGATGCGCCGCTTGCGGTTGTCGCTCGTCATGACCATCACGGCGACCAGCGCGGCCATCGCGCCACCGGACACCAGGAACATCCGCCCCGGCGCACCCGCGGCGAACAGCAGGGCGGCGAGCACCAGCAGCAGCACCAGCGCGGTGCCGAGGTCGTGGCCGGCCAGCACCAGGCCGATCGCCACGACCCCCACCGGGAACAGCACCGGAACCGCGACGTGGGTCCAGCGGTCGAGCATGGACCGCTTGCGCGCCAGCACCGCCGCGCCCCACAGCACCAGCGCGAGCTTCATGCCCTCGCTCGGCTGCAGCCGCATGCCGGCCACGCCGACCCAGTTGCGGTTGCCGTTGACCGTGACGCCCAGCGGCGAGAAGACCAGCGCCTGCGCGAACAGCGCGACGACCAGCGCGACCCAGCCGACCGCCTTCCACACCCGCACCGGCACGCGCGAGGCCACGACCATGAGCGGCACGCCGACGACGGCGAAGACCAGCTGGCTGCGGAAGACCGTGAAGCTCGACCCGCTGCGGGTCAGCGAGGTGACCGACGACGCCGACAGCACCATGACCAGGCCGATGACGAGCAGCAGCAACGTGGCGCCGAGCAGCACGTAGTACGTGGTGACCGGGGAGTCGAGGCGCTCGACGGCGGGCACGTGGCGCCGCAGCCGCGAGCCGGCGACGGGCAGCGCGGTGCGCCCGTGGGCCTGGCTGCTCACCGCTACTCCCCCTGCCGTGACCTGGCGAACCGGTGGACCGCGGCGGCGAACTCCTCCCCGCGCGCGGCGTAGTCGCGGAACATGTCCATCGACGCGGCGGCCGGCGCGAGCAGGACCGTGTCGCCCGGCTGCGCCAGGCGCACGGCCTCGCGCACGACGACGTCCATGACGCCAGTGTCCGTGGTGTCGAGCTCGACGACGGGCACATCCGGCGCGTGTCGCGACATCGCCTCGGCGATCCGCGCGCGGTCGCGGCCGATGAGCACGACCCCGCGCAGCCGGCCGGCGTGCGTGCGCACCAGGTCGTCGACGTCCGCGCCCTTCAGCAGGCCGCCCGCGACCCAGACCACGTGGTCGAACGCCGCGAGCGAGGCCGCGGCGGCCGGCGGGTTGGTGGCCTTGGAGTCGTCGACGAAGCCCAGCCCGTCGACGGTGGCGACGTGGGCGATGCGGTGGGGGTCGGGCGTGAAGCCGCGCAGGCCGTCGCGCACCGCCTGCGCCGGCACGCCCGCGGCCCGCGCGAGCGCCGCCGCGGCGAGGGCGTTGGACACCTGGTGCGGCGCGAGCACCGGGGCGTCGCCCTGGACGTCGGCCAGCGTGGCGAGCTCGGCGGCCGACGTCCGGCGCTCCTCGACGAACGCGCGGTCGGCCAGGACGTCGTCGACGACCCCGAGCATCCCGACCGACGGCACGCCGCGGGTGAAGCCGATGGCGCGGCAGCCGTCGGTGACGTCGGCCTCGCGCACCAGGCGCTCGGTGATCGGCGCCTGCACGTTGTAGACGCAGGCGACCTCGGTGCGCTCGTAGACCTGGCCCTTGTCGTGCGCGTAGGCGTCGAACGATCCGTGCCAGTCGAGGTGGTCGGGCTCGACGTTCAGGACGGCGCTCGCCAGCGGCGCGAGCGAGCGAGCCCGGTCGGGGCCGAGCCAGTGCAGCTGGAAGCTCGACAGCTCGACGGCCAGGACGTCGAGCGGCTCGGGCGACAGCATCGCGTGCAGCACCGGGGTGCCGACGTTGCCGACGGCCGCGGCGTTCAACCCGGCGGCCCGCAGCATCTGGGTCAGCATGCGCACCGTCGTCGTCTTGCCGTTGGTGCCGGTGAGGGTCAGCCACGGCGCCCCGCCGTGCACGGGGCGCATCCGCCAGGCCAGCTCGACCTCGCCCCACACCGGGACGCCGGAGGCCAGCGCCGCGGCCAGCAGCGGCTGGTCGGGCCGCCAGCCGGGCGAGGTGACGACGACGTCCGGCACGTCGACGCCCGACGGCAGGGCGTCGGTGGCGCCCTCGCCGAGACGGACGTCGCCGCCCATGATCTGCAGGATCTCGCGCTTCTCCTGCTCGGCCGGCCCGTCGCGGCCGTCGACCACGACCACCTCGGCGCCGCGCTGCAGCAGCGCGTCGGCGGCGGCGAACCCGCTGACGGCCAGGCCCGCCACCACGACCCGCAGCCCCGACCAGTCGGCGTCGCGGTCGGTGAGCGCGTCGAGCCGCGAGCCCGCGGCGTGCGGGCCGTCGGTCACGACCCGACCACCCACTCGGCGTAGAAGATCCCGAGCCCGAGCGCGACGAACAGGCCCGCGATGATCCAGAACCGGATGACGATCGTGACTTCCTGCCACCCCAGCAGCTCGAAGTGGTGCTGCAGCGGGGCCATGCGGAACACGCGTCTGCCGGTGAGCTTGAACGAGCCGACCTGGATGATCACCGAGGCCGAGATCAGCACGAACAGGCCGCCGATGACGACGAGCAGCAGCTCGGTGCGCGAGGTGATCGCCAGGCCGGCGAGCGCCCCGCCGAGGGCCAGCGACCCGGTGTCGCCCATGAAGATCTTGGCCGGCGCGGCGTTCCACCACAGGAAGCCGATGCACGAGCCCATGAGGCAGGCCGCGACGACGGCGAGGTCGCGCGGGTCGCGCACCTCGTAGCACTTCAGCGCGGCCGAGCCGGTCTCGTCGCCGGTGAGGTTCTGGCAGTTCTGGTTCGACTGCCAGGTGCCGATCAGCACGTAGGCCGCGAAGACCAGGGTGCTCGCGCCGGTGGCGAGGCCGTCCAGCCCGTCGGTGAGGTTCACGCCGTTGCTGGTGGCCGCGATCATCACGTAGGCCCAGCCGACGAAGAGGATCACGCCGATCGCGGGCCCGGCGAACGCCAGGTCGACCGGGGTGTCGCGGATGAACGAGATCTGGGTCGAGGCCGGCGTCCGGAACGTGGTGTTGGGGAACTGCAGCACCAGCACCGAGAACAGCAGCGCGACCACCGACTGCCCGACCAGCTTGGGCACCGCGCGCAGCCCGAGGCTGCGCTGCTTGCTGATCTTGATGAAGTCGTCGAGGAACCCGACGACGCCCAGGCCGGTCATGAGGAACAGGACCAGCAGTGCGCTCCACGTCGGCGGGTTCAGCGTGATCAGGTGTGCCATCGCGTAGGCCGCGAGCGTCGCGAGGATCAGCACCGCCCCGCCCATGGTGGGCGTGCCGCGCTTGGTGTGGTGCGACGTCGGGCCGTCGTCGCGGATGAACTGGCCGTACCCGCGCTTGACGAGGAAGCGGATGTAGAGCGGCGTGCCGAGCAGCGACACCATCAGCGAGACCGCCGCCGCGATGAGTACAGCCCTCATGCCGGGCCCCCCTCCCCCGCGAGCTGGTCGCCCAGCACCCGCAGGCCGGCGTCCCGGCTGGACTTCAGCAGGACGACGTCACCCGGCCGCAGCTGCTCGCGCAGCAGCGCGTGCGCCGCCTCGACGTCCGGCACGTGCACCGACTCCTCTCCCCACGACCCTTCCTGGGTCGCACCCGTGTGGATCGCCTGCGCCCCAGGGCCGACGGCGACGAGCCGCGAGACGTTGAGCCGCACCGCGAGCCGCCCGACGGCGTCGTGCTCGGCCACCGAGTCGGGCCCGAGCTCGAGCATCTCGCCCAGCACGGCCCACGTGCGACGTCCAGAACCCATGCCCACCAACGCCTTCAGCGCCGCGCGCACCGAGTCCGGGTTGGCGTTGTAGGCGTCGTTGACGACGCGCACGCCGTCGGGGCGGTCGGTGACCTGCATGCGGCCGGGGCTCGCCGCGCGCGCCTCGGTGAGGGCGGCGGCGACGTCCGGCAGGCTCATCCCGAGCTCGAGCGCGACGGCGGCGACCGCCAGCGCGTTGGCGACGTGGTGCTCGCCGTGCAGGCCGAGCCGCACCGACGAGCGGGCGTCGGCGGTCACGACGTCGAAGCTCGCGCGGGCCTCGTCGTCGAGCGCGACGTCGACCGCGCGGACGTCGGCGTCGGTCGAGCGCCCGACCATGACGACGCGCCCGACCGTGCGGCTGCGCATGTCGCGCACGTGGTGGTCGTCGGCGTTCAGCACCGCGAGCCCTTGCGGCGCAAGGGCTTGGACCAGCTCGGACTTCGCGTCCGCGATCGCCTCGACCGAGCCGAACTCGCCGAGGTGGGCCGAGCCGACGTTCAGCACCACCGACACGTCGGGGCGCACGATGGTCGTGAGGTGGGCGATGTGCCCGACGCCGCGGGCGCCCATCTCGACGACCAGGTGGCGGGTGCCGGGCTCGACCCGTACCGCCGTGAGCGGCACGCCGACCTCGCCGTTGTAGGAGCGCTCGGTGGCAACCGTCGGGCCGAGCCGACCGAGCACCTGGGCGAGCAGGTCCTTGGTGCTGGTCTTCCCGGACGACCCCGTGACCGCGACGACGCGCAGGTCGGGCACGCGCTCGACCACGGTGCGCGCCAAGGCGTCGAACGCGGCCTGGACGTCGTCGACGACCAGCGTCGCCACCGCGTCGGTCGGCCGGTCGGCCAGCACCGCGACCGCCCCGCGCTCGACCGCCTGCGGGACGTACTCGAACCCGTCGGCGTGCCGGCCGCGCCGCGCGACGTACAGGCCGCCGGGGCCGCACTCGCGCGCGTCGGTGACGACCGGTCCGTCGACCACCAGGGCCGGGTCGCCGTGCAGCTCGGCGTCGGTCGCGCCGGCCACCTCGCCCAGCGTCAGGGGGATCACCCGGCCACCTCCGCCAGGGCGGCGGCGAGCTCGGCCCGGTCGTCGAAGGGGTGCACGACGCCCGCGACCTCCTGGCCCGGCTCGTGGCCCTTGCCTGCCACCAGCAGGACGTCCCCGGGGGACGTGGCGCGGCGCACGCCCTCGCGGATCGCGGCGCGCCGGTCGCCCACCTCGACCACCTCGGTCCCGGTGCAGGCGTCGCGCGCCCCGGCCAGCACGGCGGCCCGGATCGCCGCGGGGTCCTCGCTGCGGGGGTTGTCGTCGGTGACGACCACGACGTCGGCGCCCCGGGCCGCGGCCGCGCCCATGCCGGGTCGCTTGGCGGGGTCGCGGTCGCCGCCGGCACCGAGCACGACGACGAGCCGCCCGGTGCAGGCCGGTCGAAGGGCGGCGAGGGCTGCGGCGACGGCGTCCGGCGTGTGGGCGTAGTCGACCACCGCGAGCGGACCGGACGTCGCGTCTCCCACCTGCTCCATGCGACCCGGCACCCCGCCGGCGCGGTCGAGCCCGGTGCGCACGTCGTCGACCGAGACCCCGCTGCGCAGCAGCATGACGGCGGCGAGGGCGGCGTTCAGCACGTTGAAGTCGCCGGGCAGCGGGCAGCGCAGGCGCAGGCTCTGGCCGTCGCGGCTCTCGAGCACGAAGTCGGTGCCGCCGTCACGCGGCTCGCGCGACGTCACCCGCCAGTCGGCGTCGCTGCCGGCCTCGCCGCTCAGCGTGGTGACCGGCACCGAGGCACCGGCCGCCGCCTTGCGCGTGCCGTCGTCGTCGACGACCACCACGGCCTCGCGGCTGTGCTCAGGCGTGAGCAGCAGCGACTTGGCGGCCAGGTAGGTGTCCATGTCGCCGTGCAGCTCGAGGTGGTCCTGGCTGAAGTTGGTGAACCCGGCGACGTCCACGACCGCGGCGTCGACGCGGTGCTGCGCGAGCGCCTGGCTCGAGACCTCCATGCAGCAGACCTGCACGCCGCGCTCGCGCATCAGGGCCAGCAGCGCGTGCAGGTCGGGCGCCTCGGGCGTCGTGCGCACGCTCGGCACGGCCTGGTCGGCCACGCGCGTCTCGACCGTGCCGACCAGCCCGGTGGTGCGGCCGGTGGCCCGCAGCACGGCCTCCATCAGGTAGGTCGTGGTGGTCTTGCCGTTGGTGCCGGTGACGCCCAGCAGCTGGACGTCGGCGGCCGGGCGGCCGTAGACCTCCGCGCTGAGGGCACCCAGCACCGCGCGCGGGCGGTCGGCGACGAGCAGCGGCAGCGACGCGCCGAGCTCGCGGGCCCGGCGGGCGCCGTCCGGCTCGGCCAGCACCGCGACCGCCCCGAGCTCGGCGGCGGCGGGCACGAACTGCGCGCCGTGCGCGCGCGAGCCCGGCAGCGCCGCGTAGAGGTCACCGGGCCGCACGGCCCGCGAGTCGAGCGTGGCACCGGTGACGCGCACGGCGGAGGCGTCGTCCGGCTGCAGGGTCACCGCCCCGCCACCGGCGTGCACGAGGTCGTCCAGCGTGCACCCGCTCGGCTCCGAGGGACGCAGCCCGGCGGACGACGGCACGGCTGCTGCAGACACGGAGCGAGGCTACCGGTCCGTCGCGGTGAGGCGGATCGAGGGCGAGCCGGACCCCGTGGGCGGGATCTGCAGCTTCTGCAGCGCGTAGGTCATGACGTCCTTGAACACCGGGGCCGCCACGGTGCCGCCGTAGTAGCCCTTGACCGGCCGCTGCAGGGTGACCGCCACGACCAGCTGCGGGTCGTCGGCCGGCGCCATGCCGATGAACGAGCCGGTGTAGCCGCGGTAGCACCCGCAGGTGGGGTCGAAGCGCTGCGCGGTGCCGGTCTTGCCGGCCACGCGGTAGCCCGGGATGCGCGCCTCGGGCGCGGTACCGTCGGCGCTCACGACGCCCTCGAGCATGCGCCGCAGCGTGGCCGCGGTCTTGGCGCTGACGACCCGCGTGCTCTTCGAGCCGGCCGCCGGGTCGAGCCTGCCGTCGGCGCCGACCGTTCCGGCCACCAGCTGCGGCTGCACGCGCACCCCGTCGTTGGCGATGGTCTGGTAGACGCCCGCCGCCTGCACGGCGTTGACCGACAGGCCCTGGCCGAACAGCACGGTGTAGCGCTGCGAGCCGCTCCAGTCCTGCGGCTGGGCCAGGATGCCGCGGCTCTCGCCGGGGAACGCCAGGCCGGACGGCTGCCCGATGCCGAACTTCGTGAGGTACGAGTACATCGTGGACGACGACAGCTTCTCGCCCGCCATGATCGTGCCCACGTTGCTGGACTTGGCGAGCACGCCGGCGAACGTCAGCCGCTCGACGCCGTGCGGGTGCGAGTCGTGGAAGGTCTTGCCCGCGCGGTTGATCTGGCCCGGCACCGAGAACGGCGTCATCGCCGTGACCGCGCCCTCCTCGATGGCGGCCGCCGCCGTCATGACCTTGCTGGTCGAGCCGGGCTCGTAGACCTCGGACAGCGCGCGGTTCGACAGGTTGGCCGGCTTGCTCTTGCTCGGCACGTTGGGGTCGAACGTCGGCGCGTTGGCCAGGGCGAGGATCTTGCCGTCCTTGGTCATCACCACGACGGTGCCCGACAGCGCGCCCGACTCGGCGACCTTGGCGGCCAGCACCTGCTCGGCCTTCCACTGCAGGTCGCGGTCGAGGGTGAGCTGCACCGTGGCGCCGGGCACCGCGGCCTTCTGCTCGACGTCGCCGGTCGGGATGTGACGGCCACCGGGGTCGCGCTCGTAGGTGACGCTGCCGGGAGTGCCGGTGAGCTGCTTGTCGAGCTTGAGCTCCAGGCCGGCCAACGGGGTGTTGTCCTTGCCGACGAAGCCCACCACCGACGCGCCGACGCCGTCGGCCGGGTAGGCGCGCTGCGACGTCCGCTCGGGGTAGATGCCGGGGATGGTCAGGGCGTCGACCTCGCGCCACACCTCGGGGGTGACGCCCTTCTTGACGTAGGCGAAGCGGCGCGTGCCCTCGAGCTTGTCGCGCACCTCGGCCACCGGCATCTTCAGCACCGCGGCCAGGTCGTGGGCCGCGCCGTCCAGGCCGAGCACCACCTTGTGCTTCTTGCCGGTGACGGGGTCCTTCTCGAGCCGCGAGTACTCGGCGACCGTGGTCTGGTCGACCGTGACGTTGTAGCGCTCGAGGCTGGTGGCCAGCACCACGCCGTCCCGGTCGACGATCTGGCCGCGGGTGGCGTTGACCGGCACGGTCGTGAGCCGGCTGCCGAGCGCCTTCTGCGCCATGGCCGAGGCGTCGAGCGCCTGCAGGCGCAGCAGCTGCACGGCGAACAGGCTCAACGTGATGCACACGCCGAGGAACATCGCGCGGGCCCGGCGCTGCGGGTGCGCGACGCCCGGACGACGGGGACCGGGCTGGCGGGCGGGGTGACGGCCGCGGCCCGCGGGTCGACCGGTGGGCTGGCGCCGCGGGCGCGACGCCCCCGCCGGCTTGCGCTGGGTGGGCTGGCGCTGGGCCGGCTTGCGCTGGGTGGGCTGGCGCTGCGCCGGCTTGCGCTGGGCGGGCTTGCGCTGGACGGGCTGACGGCCGGTGCGCGGGGTCCCGGGACGCGGCGCGCCGCGACGGGGTCCCCCCTGACCGTCCACGCTCACCTCGTCGCCTTCTGCTTCTTCGTGCCGTTGCCGCGCTTCGCCTTGTCCTGCACCGACTTCGTCGTGGACGGCGGCGGCGCCGTCTCCTTCACGGTAGGCGTCGTCGGCGTGGCAGCCGGGTGCGCCACGCCGAGCAGCTTGCCGTCGGACAGCCGCAGGAAGGCCGCGGTGTCGGACGGCACCATGCCGAGCGCCGTGGCCCGCGCCGCCAGCCGGGCCGGCGCGCCCTGGACGGCGATGTCCTGGCGCAGCGACTGCTCGTGGTCGCCGAGCTCGTCCGAGGTGTTCTGCAGGTCGTGCAGCGTGAACGAGCCCTGCGCCAGCGCGGTGTTGATGAGCAGCAGCGAGAGCAGGCCGCCGACGAGCAGCAGCAGGCACAGCACGACGAAGACGGTGCGACCGCGGTCGACCGACGGGGCGCGGACGACGCGCAGCGAGGGCCGCGGCGGCCGCGCAGCCCCGCGGCCGGTCGCCGGTCCGCGTGCGGCCGATGACGTCGTCCGGCGTGCTCCGGACGACGCGAGCGTCTGGCTCATGCGGCCCTCCCCCCGGTGCGGACGCGCTCGGCGGCGCGCAGCCGGGCCGACGCGGCCCGCTTGTTGGTCTCGACCTCGTCGGCCGACGGCACCTCGGCGCCGCGCGTCAGCAGGCGCAGGTACGGCGCGTGCTCGGGCAGCTCGACCGGCAGGTCCGGCGGTGCGCTGCTGCGGGCGCCGGCCGCCAGCACCTGCTTGACCGCGCGGTCCTCGAGCGAGTGGTAGGCGAGCACGGCGAGGCGCCCCCCGACGGCCAGCGCGTCGACCGCGGCCGGCAGCGCGCGCGCCAGGGCGTCGAGCTCGCCGTTGACCTCGATCCGCAGGGCCTGGAAGGTGCGCTTGGCCGGGTTGCCGCCGTGCTGGCGGGTGGCGGCGGGCACGTTGGCCCGCACCAGCTCGACCAGCCGGGCGGACGTCGTGAAGGGGCTCGCGCCGCGCTCGCGCACGACCGCCGCGGCGATCCGGCGGGCGAAGCGCTCCTCGCCGTAGTCGCGCAGGACGTGCACCAGGTCGTCGAGCGGGTAGGTGTTGAGCACCTCGGCGGCGGTCAGCTCGTCGCCGGAGTCCATGCGCATGTCGAGCGGGGCGTCGACGCGGTAGGCGAAGCCGCGGTCGTCCTCGTCGAGCTGCAGCGAGGACACGCCGAGGTCGAGCAGCACGCCCTGCACCGGGCCGAGGCGCAGGCGCCGCAGGACGTCGCCGATCTCGTCGTACACGGCGTGCACCAGGTGCACGCGGTCGCCGAACGGCGCCAGCCGCTCCCCCGCCAGGCGCAGCGCCTCGGGGTCGCGGTCGATGCCGACCAGGACGGCGTCCGGGCAGGTCCGCAGCAGCGCCTCGGCGTGCCCGCCCATGCCGAGCGTGCCGTCGACGACCACCGACCCGGGCTCCGCCAGCGCCGGCGCGAGCAGCTCGACGCAGCGGCCGAGCATCACCGGCTGGTGCCGCGACGCGGCGTCGCCGGTGCGCTCCATGGCGGGTCCTTCCTGGTCTCGTCCTGCGGTGGTGGTGCAGCGGGTAGGTGCTGCGGTTCGGGTCGGGTGCTGCGGGCCGCCCGGTCTGGTCCCCAACCGCTCCGAGGGGTTCGGCCTGCCACCGGGGAAGGTGCGGCAGGACGGGTGGAGCGGGTGGAGACCACATCGGGCGGCCTCGTCGTGCGGTCGTGCGGTCGTGCGGTCTGGTCGTGCGGTCACAGCAGGCCGGGCACCACCTCCTCCGCCTGCTCGGAGAACGCCTGCTCGTTGGCCGCCAGGTAGGTGGCCCAGGCGCCGGCGTCCCAGATCTCGATCCGCGACCCGGCGCCGATGACGGCCAGGTCGCGGTCGAGCCCCGCGTAGTCGCGCAGCACGGTCGGGACGGTCACCCGGCCCTGCTTGTCCGGCACCTCGTCGCTCGCGCCGGACAGGAAGACGCGCAGGTAGTCGCGCACCGCCTTGCTCGTGACCGGTGCCGTGCGCATCTGCTCGGCGATCCGGACGAACTCGTCCATGGCGAAGACGTAGAGGCAGCGCTCCTGGCCACGGGTGACCACGAGACCGCCGGCGAGCTTGTCGCGGAACTTGGCCGGGAGGATCAGCCGCCCCTTGTCGTCCAAGCGGGGGGTGTGCGTGCCGAGGAACATCGCGCACCTCCCCTCTCGACCGCCGCCGGCGCGACCCGGCGGAGGACTCTCGACCCAGCACCGGAATCCCCTCTGCTCCGGCTCGCTCCACATTACTCCACTTCACTCCCCGGTCAAGCAGAATGCACCCTGCGTGACGGCGCGTTGCGCCCGAAACCGCAGGTCAGAGCGGGCATATCGGGCAGAACGCCGGTGGAGGGGTTCTCGCGGCGTCCCCGGACCTCCCCCGGAACGCACCCGGAGCTCGAGCACGGCGTCCGGCCGGCGGGACCGCACCGGTCCCACCGCGGACCCGGCCCGCCGCCGTCCGGGGAGCGAAGTGGGGGCGCTGGTGAACTCCGGACGCCGCTGGACCGTTGGGCGGGTCAGGACACGAAACGGAAACGGAGCGGACACGGACCGGTACGTCGACACTCCCGCGCTGGGCGATGCGGTGACAGACTGCGAGGACGCCAGGTGGACGACGCGGAGCCCGACGCGGGGGACGTGCGCCGTGCCGCCGTCCGTCCGTGCGAGACAGCCGATCCAGGAGGCCCCGTGAGCGCGATGAGCGCCCCGCAGACCCGCTCCGACGTCGACCTCGACGCCCTGCGCCGCACCGCAGGTGCCATCGCCGGTGCGATCGAGACCGTGATCGAGGGCAAGCCGGACGTCGTCCGCACCGCGCTGACCGTGCTGCTGGCCGAGGGCCACCTGCTGATCGAGGACGTGCCCGGCGTCGGCAAGACGATGCTCGCCAAGGCGATGGCCCGCGCCGTCGACTGCAGCGTGCGCCGCGTGCAGTTCACGCCGGACCTGCTGCCCAGCGACGTCACCGGCGTCAGCATCTACAACCAGGAGCAGCGCGACTTCGAGTTCAAGCCCGGAGCGATCTTCGCCAACGTGGTGCTCGGCGACGAGATCAACCGCGCGTCGCCCAAGACCCAGTCCGCGCTGCTGGAGTGCATGGAGGAGCGCCAGGTCACGGTCGACGGCGTCACCTACCACCTCGAGGCGCCGTTCATCGTCGTGGCGACGCAGAACCCGATCGAGATGGAGGGCACCTACCCCCTCCCCGAGGCGCAGCGCGACCGCTTCATGGCGCGCGTGTCGATGGGCTACCCCGGCACCACCGCCGAGCTCGCGATGCTCAGCAGCCACGGCACGACGTCCCCGCTGGACGACGTCGAGCCGGTCGCGACGGCCGCCGACGTGCGCGAGCTGGTGGCCGCCACCCGCGCGGTCTGGGTCAGCGACGCCGTCAAGCAGTACGTCGTCGACCTGGCCGAGGCCACGCGCTCCACGCCCGACCTGCGCCTGGGCGCCTCGCCGCGCGCGACGCTGCACCTGCTGCGCGCGGCCCGCGCCCACGCCGCCCTCGAGGGTCGCGACCACGTGCTGCCGGACGACGTCCAGACCCTCGCGGTCCCGGTGCTGGCCCACCGCCTGCTGCTGACCTCCGACGCCCTGCTCGCGCGCAAGAGCGCCGAGGACGTCGTCGCCGGCCTGGTGCAGCGGGTGCCCGTGCCGACCGGCCCCACCCGCTGACGGACCGGCGATGAGCCTGCGCAGCAGCCGCCGGGCCCTGACCCGACGGCTGGTCGGGCCGTTCTCGCGGCTCACCACGCGCGGCCGCGCCGTGCTGTCGGCCGGCGTCACCGCGATGGTCTGCGCGGTCGCGCTGGGCCAGCGCGACCTGCTGCGCGTCGGCGTCCTGCTCGCCGTGGTGCCGGTGCTGACCGTCGTGGTGCTCGGCCGGTCCCGCTACCGGCTGGCCTGCTCGCGCACCATCACGCCCGTGCGGGTCGAGGTGGGGCGCGCCGCCCAGGTGGTGCTCGAGATCGCCAACGTCTCCAGCCAGCGCTGCGGCATGGTGCTGGCCGAGGAGCAGGTGCCCTACACCGTGGGCTCGCGGCCGCGGTTCGTGCTGCCCGGCCTCGAGCCCGGCGAGCGCCGGGCGGTGAGCTACCCGGTGCGCTCGGACGTGCGCGGCCGGTTCGCCATCGGGCCGCTGAGCCTGACCCTCACCGACCCGTTCGGCATGGGCGAGCACCGCCGCTCGTTCACGGCGCGCGACGAGCTGGTCGTGATCCCGCACGTCGTCGCGCTGCCGCCGATCGCCCTGACCGGCGACTGGACCGGCGCCGGCGACACCCGCCCGCGGGCCGTCGCGGCGTCCGGCGAGGACGACGTCACGACCCGCGAGTACCGCCAGGGCGACGACCTGCGCCGGGTGCACTGGCGCTCGACCGCCCGGCGCGGCGAGCTCATGGTGCGCCGCGAGGAGCAGCCCTGGCAGAGCCGCGCCACCCTGCTGCTCGACCGCCGACGGGCCGCGCACCGAGGTGACGGGCCGTCGTCCAGCTTCGAGTGGTCGGTGTCGGCCGTCGCCTCGGTGGCGGTGCACCTGACCGGGCGCGGCTACGCGGTGCGCCTCGTCGACGGCACGCCCGGCCAGGAGAACGTCGCCAACCCGTGGGCGCACGAGCTGACCGGGCTGGGCGAGGCGTCGTCCTCGCAGGTGCTGGACGCGCTGGCCGCGGTGGCACCCGCCGGGGCGGTCGAGCTGCAGCGTGCCGTGCACGCGGCCGCGCGCTCGGCGATGGGCGGCCTGCTCGTCGCGGCGCTGGGCGAGGTGAACGCCGACGACACCGCGATGCTGGCCGGGCTGCACCAGCCGGGCACCAGCTGCGTCGCGCTGGTGGCGGACACGACGTCCGCGGTCACCGACAAGACGCTCAAGGCCGAGGTCGAGTCCCGCGTGCAGCACCAGCTCGAGCGGCTGCGCGCCGCCGGCTGGGACGTCGTGCACGCCCGACCCGGCGAGCCGCTCGACATGACCTGGCGCCGGATCGGCTCCGGCCGGCTGCTCTCGGGGCGGGCCCGATGAACCGCGACCGGCTGGCCCCGCTGCTCGCCGCGCTGGCGACGCTGCTCACCACGTGGTCGCTGTCGCCGGTGGTCGACGGCAAGGACTGGCAGGCCTCGTGCATCGCCATGGTGCTGGTCGTGCTGCTCGTCGGGCTGGCCGCCCGCGGGGCGCACCTGCCCAAGGCGCTCGTCGTGCCGCTGCAGGTGGTGGCCGGCTTCGTCGTGCTCACCGCGATGTTCGCCGGCGAGAGCGCGGTGGCCGGCATCTTCCCCGGTCCCGCCGCGGTCGAGCGGCTCGGCCAGGTGGTCGTCGACGGCGGCGACACGATCAACCGCTACGCGGCGCCGGTGCCGACGTCCCACGGCATCTCGCTGATCCTCGCCATCGGCGTGCTGTCGGTCGCCGCGCTCGTCGACCTCGCGGTCGTCGGTCTGCGCGCGCCGGCCGCGGCCGGGGTGCCGCTGCTGGCGCTGTACGCGGTGCCGGCGGCGGTCGTGCCGGACGGTCTGCAGTGGCGCTACTTCGTCGCCGCGGGCGTGGGCTGGCTGCTGCTGCTCGCGCACGACGCCGGGGCCAGGGTGCTGCGCTGGGGTCGCCTGCTGCCCCGTTGGGGCGGCGGGTACGACGCCAGCCGGCAGTCGATCGGCAACGACACCGCGGCCCTGGCCGCCACCGGACGACGGCTGGGCGCCGCCGCGATCGTGCTGGCCGTGGTGCTGCCGGCCGTCGTCCCGGGCATCTCCGACGGACTGCTCACCCGCGGCGGCGCGGGCTCGAGCTCGAGCGGCATCGGCGGGCTGACCGTCATCAACCCGGTCCTGACGTTGCGCGACAGCCTCGCGCCGCGGCGCGACATCGAGATCCTGCGCTACAACACCAGCCAGGCCGACGTGCAGCCGCTGCGCATCGTCACGGCCGACGTCTTCGACGGCGACACCTGGAAGCCCGGCACCCGCGACGTGTCGCGGCGCAACCGGGCCAGCCGCGGCCTGCCCCCTCCCCCGGGGCTCGGGCCGGACGTCGCGCAGGTGCCGTACACGATGCGCGTCGAGGTGAGCTCGAGCCTCGACCAGGACTTCCTGCCGCTGCCCTACCCGGCGCGCAAGGTCGACATCAAGGGCGCGTGGCTGTTCGACGCGTCGTCCCTCAACGTCATCGGTGACGGCGAGACCGCGCGCGGCAAGAAGTACGACGTGAACTACCTCGCGGTGCGGCCGACCGTCGACCAGCTGCGCAACTCGCCGGTGACGGCGCCGAACACCATGCAGCAGTTCACCTCGCTGCCGCGCAGCCTGCCGGACGTCGTCGCGCGCACGGCCCGCGAGGTCACCAAGGGGCAGACCAACCCGTACGACCAGGCCATGGCGCTGCAGCAGTGGTTCCGCGACGGCGGCGACTTCACCTACTCGACCGACGCGCCGGCCAGCTCGGGCGGCGACGCGGTGGCCGACTTCCTGGCGCAGCGCAAGGGGTTCTGCATCCAGTTCTCGTCGGCGATGGCGGTGATGGCCCGCTCGCTCGGCATCCCGGCCCGCATCGGCGTCGGCTTCCTGCCCGGCACGCCGGTGCAGGACAACTGGTGGTCGGTGAAGCTCACCGACGCGCACGCCTGGCCCGAGCTGTACTTCGAGGGCGTGGGCTGGGTGCGGTTCGAGCCCACCCCGGCCTCGCGCACCGGTGCGGCGCCGACCTGGGCGACGGTGGGCAGCAGCGGCTCGCCCACCGACGGCCCGTCGACCTCGACCACCGGCGTGCCGGGGTCGACCGCGACGTCCTCGCTCGACCCGCGGATCCAGTCGCTGCAGGAGGCCGAGCGCCGCGCCCGCACCGGCGAGGTGGCCGAGCCGATCATCACGACCCCGGTCGCCGAGCGCGGGCCGAACCGCGTGCTGCAGGCCGGTGGGATCGTGCTGCTGCTGCTCGCCGCGCTGCTGCTGACGCCGGTGACCGCCTGGCTCGGACGTCGACGGCGCCGTCGCGCCGCGGCCGACGGCACGGCGCGGGTCGAGGCGTCGTGGGCCGACCTGCACGAGCAGGTGGGTGACCTGGGCATCGACCTGTCGTCGTCGCTGACACCGCGCCAGGTCGACCACCGCCTGCGGGTGGCAGCGCACCTCGGCGGCGAGCCCCAGGACGCGCTGGCCCGCATCACGACCGCGGTCGAGAGCACGCGGTACGCGCGGCCGGGCAGCGACGCGGCCGACGTCACGGGCGACGTCCGCACGGTGGTGCGGGCGGTGGCCGGGTCGCGCACGCGCGGCGAGCGCTGGCGCGCGACGGTCTACCCGACGTCCGGGGCCTCGCGGGTGCTGGGCGTCGGACGACGCGTGGGCCGGGTGCTCGGACGCGTCGACGCGCGGGTGGCGCGCGGCACGCACCGGCTGCGGCTGCCGTCGGTGCACCTGCGCCGCCGCTCCCGCTGACCCGCGCACCGACTCCCCCGCGGAGACAGCACCTTGGTACCCAGGTGCTGTCCACGGGCGGCGTGGAAGAGGCGCCGCGGTCGGTGACCGGGGCGCCTCGGGTGGTGCGGGTCAAGCAGCTGCGGTGCGGGCTCAGCCGCCCCAGCCGCCGCCCTGGTCGCGGCGACGGTCCCAGCGCTGCTCGAGCCGCTGCATGAACGTGCCCTGCTTGGGCTGACGGGCGGGCCGGGCCGCGCGGCCGGCCTTGGCCGGGCGCGGACGACGGGGCTGCGTCGTGCCGTCGTCGGCCACCGTGCCGACGGGGCCTCGCGTGGCGTGCCGGCGCGGCGGGGTGAGGGCCAGGGCGCCCGCGGCGAGCATCAGCACGAAGCCGGCGACGGCCAGCGGGACGACGGCCTGGGCCACGCCCACGACGACGAGCACGAGACCGGCGACGACGCCGACGCTGCCCAGCATGATCCGACGACGCTGACGGGCCTTGGGAGTGCGGCCCCGCATCGCCGTGGCGAACTTCGGGTCCTCCGTCTCCATCGCGTGCTCCATCTGCTCGAGCACCCGCTGCTCGTGCTCGGAAAGCGGCACGATGACCTCCCGTTGAGGCTGGGTCGACGGAGGACGACGGCTGTCGACCGATCGTCGTCCATCCCTGGTCAGTTCAGGATAGGTCGCGACTGCCGGGTGCGAAAGCGGGACCGCCCAAAGAGGTCAGCCGCCTCGGTCGGGGCGGGCGGCCGCCGCGGCCCGCGCCGCCTCGCGCACGGGGTCGACGAGCACCGCAGGACGCACGCTGCCGGCGCCGAACCGCGCGCTGGCCCGGTCGACGGCCCGCTCGGCGTCGCGCCAGCCGAACGGCTTCTCGTCCAGCAGCAGCTGGCGCTGGTGCTGCTCGACCGGCAGCAGGCCCTCGACCCGCACGCCGACCAGCCGCACCCGCCCGCGCTGCAGACCGAGCGCGTCGAGCAGCGTGCGCACGGTGGCGTAGACCTCGCGCGCGACGTCCGTGGCCTCCTCGAGGGTGCGCGAGCGGGTGAGCGTCGTGAAGTCGGCGAACCGCACCTTGAGGGTGATGGTGCGCCCCACCTGCCCGGCCGAGCGCAGCCGCGCCGCCGTGCGCTCGGACAGCCGCAGCAGCTCGCGGCGCAGCACCACCACGTCGTCGACGTCGTGGGCGAAGGTCTCCTCGGCGCCGATGCTGCGCTCGCGCTGCTGCGGCACCACCCGGCGCGGGTCGCGGCCCCAGGCCAGCTCGTGCAGCTGAGCCCCGGCGGCCGGGCCGAGAGCGCGCTGCAACGTGTCGCGCGGGGTGTGCGCGAGGTCGCCCACGGTGCGCAGGCCGTAGCGGTGCAGCACCTCCTCGGTGCGCTCCCCCACGCCCCACAGCGCGGCGACCGGCAGCGGGTGCAGCACCTGCAGCGTGTGCTCGTGCGGGACGACGAGCAGGCCGTCGGGCTTGGCCAGGCCCGAGGCCAGCTTGGCGACGAACTTCGTCGAGGCCACGCCGACCGAGCACGCCACGCCCTGCTCGTCGTGCACGCGGTCGCGGACGTGCTGGGCGATCTCGCGCGGGCTGCCGAGCCGGCGCCGCGCGCCCGAGACGTCGAGGAACGCCTCGTCCAGCGACAGCGGCTCGACGCACGGCGTGACGTCGGCGAACACCGCCATCACCCCGCGCGAGACCGCGGCGTAGCGGTCGTGGTCGGGCTCGACGACCGTGGCCTGCGGGCACAGCCGCCGCGCCCGCGACATGGGCATCGCCGCCTGGACGCCGAACGCCCGCGCCTCGTAGGTGGCCGACAGGACGACGCCGCGGCTGAAGGCCCCGCCCACGATGACCGGCGTGCCCACCAGCTCGGGCCGGGCGAGCAGCGACACCGACGCGTAGAAGGCGTCCATGTCGACGTGCAGCACGGTGCAGCCGGTGTCGTCCGCGTCGTCGTCGCGGTGGGCGGGGGTGAACTGGCGCCGGCTCATCGTCGTCCGCGCTCAGGCCGGGGCGCGCACCGCCAGGACGTGCAGCTGGACGGCGAGCGCGGCCAGCTCGGGGTGCTCGGGGTGCTCGCCGGCCCGGCGCTCGAGGTCGAGCAGCGCGGCGCGGGCGTCGTCGCCGTCGACGAGCGCCTCGGGCACCAGGTCGCTGAACAACCGCACGCCGTGCACCTGGCGGGGCACGAGCCCGGCGGCCTCGACGAGGGCGAGGAGCTGCGGCTGGTCGAAGCGGCGCGGCAGCGGGTCGGCCTCGCCCCAGCGGCCGTCGGGGTCGTCGAGCGCGCGGGCGGCCTCGGCGAACCGGCCGGCCAGCGCCCGGGCCAGGACGACGGCCGAGCGCTGTGCGACGAGCAGGCTCGCGGCACCCCCCGGCCGCAGGACGTCGGCGACGGCCTGCACGGCCTGGCGCGGCTCGTCGACGTGCTCGAGCACCCCGTGGCAGCAGACCAGGTCGACGCTGGACGGCGCGACCACCTGCGGCAGCTGCGCGGCGTCGGCCTGCACGGCGCTGACCCGGTCGACGACGCCGGCCTCCTCGGCACGGCGCTCGAGCGCGGCGAGCGCGTCGGGGCTGGGGTCGACCACCGTGACCCGGTGGCCGAGCGCGGCGAGCCGCACGGCCATGCCGCCGGTGCCGGCCCCGGCGTCCAGCACCTCGAGCGCGCTGCCGGTGCTGGCGGTGCGGGCGGGCGAGCCTGCGAGCTGGGCGGCGGTGCGCTGCACGACGTCCCACACCGCGGCGGTGCGGGGCGAGGTGGCGACGTCGCCGCGACGCGGCCGGCGAGCGGCGTCGGAGGACGGTGCGACCACCCCGGGCCTCCTTCGCGTCGTCGTGCCCGCGGCGCGGTGCCGGGGACCGCCGCCCAGCCTAGTGACACCGCCCGACCCGCCACCCGGCTCACCACCGGGCTCACCGGCCCGAGCTGCCGGGGCTGGAGTGCCACAGCTTGCGCGGCGCGCTCTTGACGTCCTCGCCGGCCGGCTTGACGTCGGCGTACGGCGACTGCTTGAACCCGCTGGCGTGCACCAGCACCCGGCGGTGCCGCGGCCCGGCCCCCATGCCCCCGGCCCGCGCCGGCTCCATCACCGGCCGGCTCGACCGGCTCTGCGCCGCCCCCTGGGTGGCCTCGGCCGAGTAGCGCTCGGACGGCGGCACCTGGGCGTGCGCCAGGACGTCGGCCGCCTCGAGCGCCTCGTGCACCGCGGGCAGGCCGCCGAGGGTCCAGGCCTCCCACAGCGGCGGCAGCTGCCAGGCCCCGGTGGCGCGCAGCGAGACCCCCCGCGGCCCGGTGCGCCGCAGCACGCCGCGGACGACGAGCAGCCAGGAGTGGAAGACCGTTGCGGCGTAAGGGCCCTGGACGTCCTCGAAGAACGTGGCGTCGACCGGCCCCGTGGCGTCGTCGAGGGTGAGGAAGACGACCCGGCGGCCCGAGCGGATCGGTGGCGTCTGGGTGGCGACCTTGACGCCCGCGACGAGCAGCTCGGCCTGGTTGCGCTGGCCGAGCAGGTCGCGGCTGCGGGTGACGCCGAGCGCGTCGAGCATCGGGGCGTAGGCCTCGACGACGTGGGCGCTGGCGTCCAGCCCGAGCACCTCGAGCTCGGCCTGCACCCGCTCGTCGACGGTCATCTCGGGCAGCCCGGTGACCCGCGTGGTGTCGGGGGCGTCGCCGAGGTCGAGAGCCAGCTGCACCGGCTGCTCGGCGGCGGGGACGGCCGGCCGGGCCGCCTGCGACTGCGCCGGCGCGAGCAGCCGGACGTCGTCCCCCGCCGCTGCCGTCGCCGCGCCGCGCCGCG
>NZ_BAAGXY010000076.1:0-38631 GCF_054779595.1 Angustibacter peucedani | reverse complement strand
CGGCCTGCAGGACCTCGCGCTGCGCGACGCGGTCGCGCAGCGGCACTGCGGCTGGCTGCAGGCCCTCGCCGCGGGCGAGGGCGGGGAGCCGGTCGTCGTCCCGGACGACCCGGGGTCCGACCCGGTGACCGCCGTGCTCACCGACCTGGCCACCGCTGTCGACGGAGACTGGGCGGTGCCGCCGCTGACGCTGCTCGCGCTGCAGCACTGGCACGCCGGTGACGGCGCCCTCGCCAACGCGTGCGTCGACCGGGCGCTGGCGATCGACCCCGGCTACCGCATGGCGCTGCTCGCCGACCAGCTGCTGCGGGCGGGGGTGGCGCCGTCCTGGGTCGACCGGTCACGAGGGGGCTGACGGCGGGTCGCAGCGGGTCGGGCGTCCCGAGGAGCGAGACGCGGTGTCCGAGCCCTGGACGCCCCGTGGTACGGTCCTGACCAGGTCATGAGTGCCAGCGCCAAGCCCCGGCTCGCTGGCCGGCAACCCTCCAACCGCGGTGGGGTGCCCCGGGTGATGACCGGGCCGTCGCCGTCAGGCAGCGGCAAGCGCGGGTCCGTCAGGTCGACGGGCCCCACGACGTTGGAGCCCGTGATGACCTGTCGAACGTGCCGTTGACGCAGACCGTCGCCCCCTCGAGTCCCTGACCGCCCGTCGGCCCCGCCGACCGGCGTGCGCGAGCCGTCCCCGGCCGCGACCAGGTGGGGCGACGCCGTCCACCCCGCACCAGCGCGTGCCGCCCCGCGGCGCCGCCACCCCCTACCTGCCGAGGAGAGCCCCATGAGCGACGGTTGGTCCTTCGAGACCCGTCAGATCCACGCCGGCCAGAGCGCCGACCCGGCCACGGGCGCCCGCGCCCTGCCGATCTACCAGACCACGTCCTACGTGTTCAACGACTCCCAGCACGCCGCGAACCTGTTCGGGCTCAAGGAGTTCGGCAACATCTACACGCGGCTGATGAACCCCACCACCGACGCCGTCGAGCAGCGCGTCGCCAGCCTCGAGGGTGGCGTCGGTGCGCTGCTGGTCGCCAGCGGCCAGTCCGCCGAGACCATCGCGCTGCTCAACGTCGCAGAGGCCGGCGACCACGTCGTGGCCAGCCCCAGCCTGTACGGCGGCACGTACAACCTGCTGCACTACACGTTCCCCAAGCTCGGGATCGAGACGACCTTCGTCGAGGACCCCGACGACCTCGAGTCGTGGAAGGCCGCGGTGCGGCCGAACACCAAGGTCTTCTTCGCCGAGACGATCTCGAACCCCAAGCAGGACGTGCTTGACATCGAGGGCGTCGCGGCCGTCGCCCACGAGGCCGGCGTGCCGCTGGTCGTCGACAACACCGTCGCCACGCCGTACCTCGTGCGCCCGCTCGAGTGGGGCGCGGACGTCGTGGTCCACTCGGCCACCAAGTACCTCGGCGGCCACGGGACGTCGATCGCCGGCGTGATCGTCGACGGCGGCACCTTCGACTACGCCCAGCACCCCGAGCGCTTCCCGAACTACAACCAGCCCGACCCGAGCTACCACGGCCTGGTCTACGCCCGAGACCTCGGCGTGGGCAGCCCGTTCGGCGCCAACCTGTCGTTCATCCTCAAGGCGCGCGTGCAGCTGCTGCGCGACCTCGGCGCGGCGGTGTCGCCGTTCAACGCGTTCCTCATCGCGCAGGGGCTCGAGACGCTGAGCCTGCGCGTCGAGCGGCACGTCGAGAACGCCAAGGCGGTCGCCGCCTGGCTGGCCGAGCGGCCCGAGGTCGAGAGCGTCGCCTACGCGGGGCTGCCGTCGAGCCCGTGGTACGAGCTGGGCCGCAAGTACGCCCCGAAGGGCGCCGGCGCGGTGCTGGCCTTCGAGATCGCGGGCGGCGCCGAGGCCGGGCAGGCCTTCGTCGAGGCGCTCGAGCTGCACAGCCACGTGGCCAACATCGGCGACGTGCGCAGCCTGGTGATCCACCCGGCGTCCACGACGCACAGCCAGCTGTCCGAGCAGGAGCAGCGGGCCACCGGCGTCACGCCCGGTCTGGTGCGCCTGTCGGTGGGCATCGAGGGGATCGACGACATCCTGGCCGACCTGGAGGCGGGCTTCCGCGCGGCCAAGGGCGCCTGATGACGAGCGGCGGCGCCTGGCGGGAGGGGGATCCCGTCGGGCGCCGGCAGCTCGCCGACGTCGGCACCATCACCCTCGAGGCCCGCGGTGCGCTGCCCGACGTCCGGGTCGCGTACGAGACCTGGGGCACGCTCAACGCCGCGCGCGACAACGCGGTGCTGGTGCTGCACGCGCTCACCGGCGACAGCCACGTCTCGGGCCCGGCCGGTCCGGGCCACCCCACCGCGGGCTGGTGGGACGCCCTGGTGGGTCCCGGGCGGGCGCTCGACACCGACGAGTGGTTCGTCGTCGCGCCGAACGTGCTCGGCGGCTGCCAGGGCACGACCGGTCCCGCGTCGCCCGCTCCCGACGGGCGGGCGTGGGGCTCGCGCTTCCCGTTCCTCACGGTGCGCGACCAGGTCGAGGCCGAGGTGCGCCTGGCCGACCAGCTCGGCGTCGAGCGCTGGGCCGGCGTGGTCGGCGGCTCGATGGGCGGCATGCGCGTGCTGGAGTGGGCCGTCACCCACCCGCAGCGGCTGGCCTCGGCCGTCGTCCTGGCCTCGACGCCCTACGCCACGGCCGAGCAGATCGCCTGGTGCGCACCGCAGCTGCTGGCGATCCGCAGCGACCCGCACTGGCACGGCGGCGACTACCACGACCTCGACGGGCCCGGTCCGGTCACCGGCCTGGGCATCGCCCGTCGGGTGGCCCACGTGACCTACCGCAGCGAGCTCGAGCTCGCCGAGCGGTTCGGCCGGGAGGCGCAGGGCGACGAGCAGCCCGTCGGCGGCACCGGGCGGTACGCGGTCGAGAGCTACCTCGACCACCACGCCGACAAGCTCGGGCGCCGCTTCGACGCCGGCTCCTACGTGGTCCTCACCGAGGCGATGAACGCGCACGACGTCGGCCGCGGGCGCGGGGGAGTGGCCGCGGCCCTGCGCCGCGTCACGTGCGACCTGGTGGTGGCGGCGGTCGACAGCGACCGGCTCTACCCGCCCCGGCTGTCCGACGAGATCGTCGCCGGCGCGGCCGCCGCCCGCCCGGTGCGCACCGTCACCTCGCCGTACGGCCACGACGGCTTTCTCATCGAGACCGCGCAGGTCGGCGAGGTGGTCCGCACCGCGCTCGGCGTGCGCACCGGCTGCCGCGGCTGAGCCCGCAGCAGCCTCAGACCCGCGCGCCCAGGTCGTCGACGAGCTCGCGCAGCCGCGGCCAGCTCTCGGCCAGGGCGGGGTGCAGCGGCCGGTCGGGGACGTCGTCCAGCTCGACCCAGTCGACCCGGTCGCTCTCGCGGTTGGCCACGAACGCCCGGGCGTCCGCGGGAGCGGTCGCGACCACGTAGGTGTACGACCAGCCGCCGTGGTCGTCGACCACCTCGGCGACATCGACCAGCTGCGCGGGCTCGACGCCGGCCTCCTCGACCGCCTCCCGGCGGGCCGCCTGGCTCACGCTCTCGTGGCTGTCGCGCGCCCCGCCCGGCACGCCCCACGTGCCGCCCTGGTGGGTCCACGCCGCCCGCAGCTGCACCAGCACCTGCGGCCCGCGGGGGCCGGGCCGCACCACGACGAGTCCGGCCGCGCCGTGGCGGCCCCAGTGCCGGTGACCGGCCGCGCAGCGCACCCAGCCGTTGCCGTCGCCGTGCGTGCCGACGGCCCGGTCGGCGTCGGCGGCGTCGACGACGACGTCCAGCACCGCCGACCAGCCGCCCCGCTCGAACGCCCGGCGCTGGCGGTCGGCTCCGTTGCCCTCGCGCAGCACCCGGCCCAGGCCGTCGCGCGCGCGGTCGAGGTCGCCGCAGGCCTCGAGGCCTGGCCGGGCGTGCTCGGCCATCGTGCGCAGCACCTCGTGCGCCGGGGCGAGCGTCCCGGACGTCGGGTCGACCAGACGGTCGGAGAGCCCGTACCGCGCGGCCCGCCACGTCGCGGCGCGCAGCGCGTGCAGCGGGACGTCGGGCGCGTGGCGCCCGGCCTCGTGGTCGGCCAGCGCCCGCGCCACCAGCCCGCGCACCAGCGCGACGAACACGGCGGCGTCGTCGACGGTGGGGACGACGTCCGCGACCCGCACCTCGACCGTGGGGTAGCGCGTCGCCAGGCGCAGGTCCCAGTAGGCGTAGCTCGCGTCGTCGACGACCCCGGCGTCGACGAGCGCGCCGACCGCAGCCGCGTAACCCGCGGCGTCGCGGCCGAAGGGCGGGGGACCGGCGACCGGCCAGCGCTGCCAGTGCACCTGCCGGTAGGAGGCGAAGCCGGTGTCGTGGCCCAGCCAGTACGGCGAGTTCGCCGTCATCGCGAGCAGCGGCGGCAGCCACAGCCGCAGCGCGTCGGCCACCGCCACCCGGGCGTCGTCGTCGGCGTCCGCCACCGGCCCGGGCGCTCCGACGCCCACGTGCAGGTGCATGCCCGCGATCAGCTGCTGCTCGACCAGCCCGGCCCCGCGGTCGCGCAGCGCGCGGTACCGCTCGTCGGGGGCCACCTGCTGCTCGCCCGCGTCACCCAGCACGGGCGTCCCGGTCGCGACCAGCGCGACCCCCTGGTGCTCGGCCTCGCGCGCCACCACGGATCGCAGGGCGAGGGCCTTGTCGAGCACCGTCTCGACCGACGTCGCCACCGACGTGACGGTCTCGACCTGCGACAGCGTCAGCTCGGCCACCACGCTGCCGTGCTCGGCGAACGAGGCCGCGCGGGCCGGGTCGGCGCCGAGCCCGTCGAGCAGCTCGGGACCGCGGCTGGTGAGCCGGCCGGTGCCCGCGTCGACGACGTGCAGCTCCTCCTCCAGGCCCAGGGTGGGACCGCTGGAAGGCGTCGGCTGCATGGAGGCCTCGTCACGTCGCCGCGGCGGCTGCTGCGGGGTCGTGCCCAGCCTACGGACGTCCGGTACGGTCGTGCCGTTCCGGCGCGAGGGCGGGCCGGTGGAGACTGGAGGACCGATGGCGATCGTCGTGGGATTCGTGCCGACCAACGAGGGCCGGGCGGCGCTGCGCCGGGCGGCCGAGGAGGCCCGGCTGCGCTCGACGCGGCTCGTCGTCATCAACTCCAACCGCGGCGGCAAGGACCTCGCCACCGAGGACGCCACCCGCTACGAGGCCGAGCTCGCCGCCGTCCAGCGCGAGCTGTCCGAGGCCGGCATCGAGCACGAGGTGCGCCAGCTCGTCCGCGGCCTGGAGCCGGCCGAGGACCTGATCGCCGTGGCCGAGGAGATCGGCGCCGACTTCATCGTCATCGGCCTGCGGCGCCGCACGCCCGTCGGCAAGCTGATCCTGGGCTCCAACGCCCAGCGGATCCTGCTCGACGCCCCCTGCCCGGTGCTGGCCGTCAAGGCCGACGCCTGACGGCTCGTACCCGTCCCTCCCGCGTGGGGCGGAGCGCGAGTGCGCCGGTCCGTTCTACAATGTCTGCCTGAGTCCGGCCGAGGGGATCTGTCCCGCGGCCCGGGCATTTCCTCCCCGCCCCGCGCGTTGAACCGTGCGACCGGCCGTGGACGTGCCCGAACGCGCCGTCCTCGTGCCGCCAGATCATCCGCGACGAAAGGTTGTCCGTGTCGTCGGTCCCGACCGCCCGGTCCCAGTCCGCTGCCTCGCTCCCGGCAGAGTTCACCCGCCCCGCCCTGCAGGACCTCCTGCGTCGCGGCCGCACCAACGGCTACGTCGACGCCGGCCAGGTGCGCCACGCCCTCGAGGACGCCGAGCTGCCCCTGCGCCGCATGAAGGCCGTGCTGCGCGCCCTCGACGAGCAGGGCATCGCCGTCCGGCTCGAGGCCGCACCCGCGCGCGCCGTCGCGGCCACGGCGACCACCAAGCGTGCGAGCGCCACGACCAAGGCGACCGCGAAGAAGGCGACCGCGAAGAAGGCCGCCCCGGCGGAGGCGCCCGCCGCCAAGACCGCGGCGAAGAAGGCGGCCCCGGCCGCGAAGACCGCGACCAAGAGCGCGACCAAGAAGGCCGACGCCGTCGTCGAGGCCGCGCAGGCCGCGGCCGCCCCGGCCACCAAGGCCGCCACCGCCAAGACCGCCACGAAGCCGGCGGCCGCGAAGAAGACGGCTGCCAAGAAGGCTGCGGCCGGGCCGACCGAGACCACCGCCCCGGACGAGGCCGACGACGAGGGCGCGACCCCCGCCGAGCCCGCCGAGGGCGAGGTCGCGGCCGAGGAGGTCGAGGAGTCCGGCTTCGTCATCACCGACGACGACGACGACGCGCCCGCGCAGCAGGTCGCCACGGCCGGTGCCACGGCCGACCCGGTCAAGGACTACCTCAAGCAGATCGGCAAGGTCGCCCTGCTGAACGCCGAGCAGGAGGTCGAGCTCGCCAAGCGGATCGAGGCCGGCCTGTTCGCCGAGGAGCGGCTCAACGCCGGCACCAAGATCGACCCCAAGCACAAGCGCGAGCTGTGGTGGATCGCCCAGGACGGCAAGAAGGCCAAGAACCACCTGCTCGAGGCCAACCTGCGTCTGGTCGTCTCGCTGGCCAAGCGGTACACCGGTCGCGGCATGCTCTTCCTGGACCTGATCCAGGAGGGCAACCTCGGCCTGATCCGCGCGGTCGAGAAGTTCGACTACACCAAGGGCTACAAGTTCTCGACGTACGCCACCTGGTGGATCCGGCAGGCCATCACCCGCGCCATGGCCGACCAGGCCCGCACCATCCGCATCCCGGTGCACATGGTCGAGGTCATCAACAAGCTGGCCCGCGTGCAGCGCCAGATGCTGCAGGACCTCGGCCGCGAGCCCACGCCGGAGGAGCTGGCCAAGGAGCTCGACATGACGCCCGAGAAGGTCGTCGAGGTGCAGAAGTACGGCCGTGAGCCGATCTCGCTGCACACCCCGCTCGGCGAGGACGGCGACAGCGAGTTCGGCGACCTGATCGAGGACTCCGAGGCCGTCGTCCCGGCCGACGCCGTGAGCTTCACGCTGCTGCAGGAGCAGCTGCACTCGGTGCTCGACACGCTGTCCGAGCGCGAGGCCGGCGTCGTGTCCATGCGCTTCGGCCTCACCGACGGCCAGCCCAAGACGCTGGACGAGATCGGCAAGGTCTACGGCGTCACCCGCGAGCGGATCCGCCAGATCGAGTCCAAGACGATGAGCAAGCTGCGCCACCCCAGCCGCAGCCAGGTCCTGCGCGACTACCTGGACTGAGCGCACCGCACGACGAAGGCCTCGGACGACGTCCGAGGCCTTCGTCGTCCCTCGGCCGGACGGGCTAGACCAGGACGCCGACGAGCCAGACCGCGCCCATCAGCAACCCGGTCGTCAGCTCGATCAGCACGCTCCACCCGGCGGCCTTGAGCGCGTGCTTGGTCGACGGCCAGGCCGCCGCGTGCGTGTGCAGCCGCAACCGCTCGGCGAGGTACACGCCCAGCACGAACCCCACGAACACCCCTACGACGGGGATCACGAAGAAGCCGACCACGCCGAGCGCGACCGCCAGCAGCATCGTGGACGTCGGCACGCCGGCCTCGCGCAGCCGCCGGCCGGGCAGCAGGTACTTCACGACCTGGCCCACGGCGAAGACGGCGGCCACCACGGCGAGCACGACCCACCCACCGGCGTCCTGGCGCTCCAGCGCCCAGGCGAGCACGGCGCCGAGCACGAGCAGCAGCCCCGGCAGCACCGGCACCACGACGCCGACCAGGCCGACCAGGATCACCAGGCCGACGACGACGTCCGTGAGGGTCACGAGGCCCGATCCTGCCACCGGCCGGCGACGGCCGAGGACGCGACAGGCCCCCGGCAGCGGTGCCGGGGGCCTGTCAGCAGGTCGTGGAGCGCGTCAGCGCTCGTCAGCAGGTGCCGTGGCCGGCGTCTCCTGAAGGCGGTCGCTCTCGTCCTGGATCGTCGCGGACGCTGCGGAGAGGGCGTCGGAGTGCTCGCGGCCGTGGTGGGCGCAGAACAGCAGCTCCCCACCGTTGGTGAGCACGACCCGGAGGTACGCCTGAGCTCCGCACCGGTCGCAGCGGTCGGCTACGGTCAGTGGGCTGGGGGCGAGAGTTGCGGTCACGTCACCTTCCTTCTCTTCGTCGGTCAGACGACCGACGCCGGATCCACCGGCGTCGTCGAGATGGTCAACAGTCAAGCACCTCGGATCGTTCCCGCAGCGCAGGTGGGTCGGCGGTTCGCCGAGCGCGAAACGCCCGTCGGTCCGCACCGGCCGCGCCTGCACCGTGCTGTCCTCCCTGATCGGTACCGTGAGGGCGGGCCTTGAGGCCCCGGCACCCGTCCGTCCCAGCCGACCGTCCCGCCGAGCCACGCAGGAGCACCCCACCCGTGAGCGCCCAGCCCGCCGCCCGTCGCAAGCCCGCCACCGGCGGCGACTACACGGCGCGGCACCTGTCGGTGCTCGAGGGGCTGGAGGCGGTCCGCAAGCGCCCCGGCATGTACATCGGGTCCACCGACGGCCGCGGGCTCATGCACTGCCTGTGGGAGATCATCGACAACTCCGTCGACGAGGCGCTGGCCGGCGTGTGCCACCGGATCGAGATCGCGCTGCACGCCGACGGCTCGGTCGAGGTGCACGACGACGGCCGCGGCATCCCGGTCGACATCGAGCCCAAGACCGGCCTGTCCGGCGTCGAGGTCGTCTTCACCAAGCTGCACGCGGGCGGCAAGTTCGGCGGCTCCTCGTACACCGCCACCGGCGGCCTGCACGGCGTCGGCGCGAGCGTCGTCAACGCGCTGTCGGCCCGGCTCGACGTGCACGTGGAGCGCGGCGGCAAGGTGCACTCGATGAGCTTCCGCCGTGGCGAGCCCGGCCGCTTCGCCGACGGCCGCGGCGAGCCGTCGCCCGACCACGACTTCGCGCCCTTCATCGACGGCTCCGAGCTCGCGATCACCGGCAAGGCCCGGCGCGGCGTCACCGGCACCCGCATCCGCTACTGGGCCGACCGGCAGATCTTCCTGCGCGACGCCGGCTTCAGCTACGACGAGCTCGTCACCCGCGCCCGGCAGACCTCCTACCTCGTGCCCGGCCTCGCCCTGACGATCCGCGACGAGCGGCGGCTCGCGGGCACGCCCGGCGAGCACGGCCCGCACGAGGAGGTGTTCCTGCACGAGGGCGGCATCACCGAGTACGTCGAGTTCCTGGCCACCGACGCGCCGGTCACCGACGTGTGGCGGCTGCAGGGCACCGGCACCTTCCGCGAGACCGTCCCGGTGCTCGACGACCGCGGCCACATGACGCCCACCGAGGTGGAGCGCGAGTGCGAGGTCGACGTCGCGCTGCGCTGGGGCACCGGGTACGACACCCACGTGCGCTCCTTCGTCAACATCATCGCCACCCCCAAGGGCGGCACCCACCTCGGCGGCTTCGAGGCCGCGCTGCTGAAGACCTTCCGCAAGCAGGTCGAGGCCAACGCGCGGCGGCTGAAGGCGGGCAGCGACCGCCCCGACAAGGACGACGTCCTGGCCGGCCTGACCGCGGTGGTCACCGTGCGCCTCGCCGAGCCGCAGTTCGAGGGCCAGACCAAGGAGGTGCTGGGCACGAACGCGGTGCGCGGCATCGTCAGCCGCGTCGTCGAGAAGGAGCTCACCGCCCTGCTCACCTCGACCAGGCGCGGGCCGAAGCAGCAGGCCGCGCTGCTGCTCGAGAAGGTCGTCTCCGAGATGAAGACCCGCATCTCGGCCCGGCTGCACAAGGAGACCCAGCGCCGCAAGAACGCCCTCGAGACGTCGTCCCTGCCGGCCAAGCTGGCCGACTGCCGCACCGGCGACGTCGAGCGCAGCGAGCTGTTCATCGTCGAGGGCGACAGCGCCCTGGGCACGGCCAAGCTGGCCCGCTCGTCCGACCACCAGGCGCTGCTGCCGATCCGGGGCAAGATCCTCAACGTCCAGAAGGCCTCCGTGGCCGACATGCTCAAGAACGCCGAGTGCGCCGCGATCATCCAGGTGGTCGGCGCCGGCTCCGGCCGCTCGTTCGACCTCGAGGCCGCGCGCTACGGGCGGGTCGTGCTGATGACCGACGCGGACGTCGACGGCGCCCACATCCGCACCCTGCTGCTCACGCTGTTCTTCCGCTACATGCGCCCGCTCGTCGACGAGGGCCGCGTGTTCGCCGCCGTCCCGCCGCTGCACCGGGTCGAGATCGTCAACCCGGGCAGCAAGAAGAACGAGGTCGTCTACACCTACTCCGAGGGCGAGCTGCGCACCCTGCTCAAGCAGCTCGAGAAGAAGGGCCGGCGCTACAAGGAGCCGATCCAGCGCTACAAGGGCCTGGGCGAGATGGACGCCGACCAGCTGGCCGAGACGACGATGGACCCGCGCCACCGCACCCTGCGCCGGGTCACGGTCCCGGACGCCGAGAACGCCGAGCGGGTCTTCGAGCTGCTGATGGGCTCCGACGTCGCGCCGCGCAAGGACTTCATCGTCGAGGGGGCCGCCGCGCTCGACCGCGAGCGCATCGACGCCTAGCCGACCTCGGGTCCGTCGGTGCCACTGACCTGCAGGTGCACCTCCGGCTCGGCGGGCTTGCCGCACGAGGCCGGCCGCGCCACCGGCCCGGTCGTGCGGCGCACGGTGCGCGCCCACGCGCGGCCGTCGGCGTGGCGCACCTGCACCACCCAGGTGGCGTCGTCCGGGGTGTCGACCAGCACCGGCACCAGCGCGCCCACCGACACCTCGCCGACGTCGGCCCGCACCGCGGACTCGGCGGCCTGCAGCGCCGGGGCCAGCGCGCTGCGGCCGCGGTCGTGGCGGGGGCCGTGCAGCACCACCGGCAGCGCGCCGTCCGCTGCACCGTCCAGCGCGGCGACCGCGAGGTCGGGGTCCAGCCGGGCCAGCGTGACGCCGCTGGGCAGCAGCACCGCGGTGGGGGCGAACCGGTGCCCTCCGGTGTGCGAGGTCTCCCAGACCTGGCCCGGACGGCGGCGCGCGGCCCCCAGCGCCACCGGGCGACCGCGCACGGCGCAGCACAGGTCGCGCCGGCCGTTGGTGCACACCAGCAGCTCGGGGCGGTCGTCGCGCACCAGCCCGAGCTCGGGCGCCGAGGCGACGACGGCGTCGGCGTCACCCACCGCCAGGGCAGCGGGGTCGAGCGCCAGCAGCTGCCGGGGGTCCGCGGTCCGGCCGCGCAGCAGCCACGGCGCCACCGGGCAGGCCCAGGCCACGAGCACCTCGTGGCCGCGGTGGTCGGGCCGGTCGTCGTCCGCGTGCCGGCCCGGACGCCGCACGAGCGCGAACCGCCCGCCCACCGAGCCGGCGAGCGCGTCGAGGGCGGCGCCGACGTCCGGGTCGAGGTGGCTGTCGGTGGCCGCCACCCGCCCCCAGGGTCCGTTCTGCTCCAGGGCCAGCCACAGCCGGGCCGTGGCGGCCGAGCCGTACGCCGGCTCGTCGAGCTCGGCCGACAGCACCGAGAACAGCGGCGCCGCCGGGTCGGCCGGCGCGGCCGTCACCGGGCGGCCGTGAGCAGACCCGCCGGTGAGGCGACCGCGTCGACCGGGGCGGCGGCCGGCACGCCGGAGCCGTCTCGCTTGCCGGTGGCCGCGGGCAGGTCGAGCGCGCTGCCGTTCCCGGCGCTGGCCCGCGCCGGAGCCGCTCCGGCCCAGCCCAGGATGAGCGTGTCCTCGCCGCGCAGGAACCGGTGGCAGCGCACGCCGCCGGTGCCGCGGCCCTTGCCGGGGTACTCGCTCCACGGGGTCACCTTGACCGCGCCGGGCTCGGTGCCCGGCAGCGCGCCGGTCGAGCCGGCGACGGTGACGACCACGGCGTCCTGCGCCGGGTCGACGGCACCGAACCACAGCACCCGGGCCCCGCCCGACAGCTTCACGCCCGCCATGCCACCGGCCGGACGGCCCTGCGGCCGCACCGACGCGGCGGGGAAGTGCAGCAGCTGGGCGTCGGTCGTGACGAAGCACAGCTCCTCGTCGCCGGTGCGCAGCTCGACCGCGCCCACGACCTCGTCGCCGTCCTTGAGGCCGACGACCTCCCACTCGTCGCGGCCGCCCGGGTGGTCGGGCACCACGCGCTTCACCACGCCCTGCGCCGTGCCGAGCGCCAGCCCGGGGGAGGCGGGGTCGAGCGAGGACAGCGTGACCACGCGCTCACCTGCGGGCAGGTCGAGGAACGCGCCGAGCGGGGCGCCACCGGCCAGGCTGGGCGCGCCGTTGGTGGGTGGCAGCGCCGGCAACTCGAGCACCGACAGCCGCAGCGCCCGCCCGCGCGAGGTCACCAGGGCGACGTCGCCGCGGGCCGTCGTCCGGACGGCGGCCACGACCGCGTCGTGCGCGTGCCGGTCCTCGGACGTCGACAGCGGCTCGGCGTCCGCGGTGCGGGCGAGCAGCCCGGTCGACGACAGCAGCACCCAGCACGGGTCGTCCGACACCTCGAGCGGGGCGGCGGCGCTGGCCGGCGCCCCGGCCGAGGCCAGCAGCACCGTGCGCCGGGGCGTGCCGTGCGCCTTCGCGACCGCCGCCAGCTCGTCCGACACCAGTCGGCGCAGCGGGCCGTCGTCGCTTGGGTCGAGCAGCGCGACGAGCTCGTCGATGGTGCGGCGCAGCTCCTCGGACTCCTTCTCCAGCTCGAGCCGGCTGAACTTGGTGAGCCGCCGCAGCCGCAGCTCGAGGATGTACTCGGCCTGCACGGTCGACAGGTCGAACACCTGGGTCAGCCGGGTGCGCGCGGACTCGGCGTCGTCGCTGGACCGGATGATCGCGATGACCTCGTCGATGTCGAGGATCGCGACCAGCAGGCCCTCGACCAGGTGCAGGCGGTCGCGGGCCTTGGCCAGCCGGAACTCGCTGCGGCGGCGCACGACGTCGAGCCGGAAGCCGACGTAGACCTGCAGCAGCTCGCGCAGTCCGAGGGTGCGCGGCTGGCCGTCGACCAGGGCCACGTTGTTGATGCCGAAGGAGTCCTCCATCGGCGTCAGCTTGTAGAGCTGCTCGAGCACCGCGTCCGGGTTGAACCCGTTCTTCACCTCGATGACCAGCCGCAGCCCGTGCGCGCGGTCGGTGAGGTCGACGACGTCCGAGATCCCCTGGATCTTCTTGGCGCGAGCCAGCTCGACGATCTTCTCGCGCACCTTCTCCGGGCCGACGGTGTACGGCAGCTCGGTGACGACGATGCCCTTGCGCCGGGGGGTGACGTTCTCGACCCGGGCCGTCGCGCGGGTGCGGAACGAGCCGCGGCCGGTCTCGTAGGCCTCGCGGATGCCGTCCAGCCCGACGATCCGACCGCCGGTGGGCAGGTCGGGGCCGGGCACGAACCGCATCAGGTCGTCCAGCGAGGCGTCCGGGTGGGCGATCAGGTGGCGGGCCGCCCCGATCACCTCGACCAGGTTGTGCGGCGCCATGTTGGTGGCCATGCCGACCGCGATGCCGCTCGCGCCGTTGACGAGCAGGTTGGGGTAGGCCGCGGGCAGGACGTCGGGCTGCTGGAGCTGGTCGTCGTAGTTCGGGACGAAGTCGACGGTGTCCTCGTCCAGGTCCGTCGTCATCAGCAGCGCCGCCGGCGCCAGGCGGGCCTCGGTGTAGCGCATGGCGGCCGGGCCGTCGTCCGGCGAGCCGAAGTTGCCGTGGCCGTCGACCAGCGGCAGCCGCATCGAGAACGGCTGGGCCATGCGCACCAGGGCGTCGTAGATCGCGGTGTCGCCGTGCGGGTGGTACTTGCCCATGACCTCGCCGACGACGCGCGAGCTCTTGACGTGCCCGCGGTCGGGCCGCAGCCCCATCTCGGACATCGCGAACAGGATCCGGCGCTGCACCGGCTTCAGGCCGTCGCGGGCGTCGGGCAGGGCGCGCGAGTAGATGACCGAGTACGCGTACTCCAGGAACGAGCCCTGCATCTCGTGCTGGACGTCGATGTCGACGATCCGCTCGGTGTAGTCCTCGGGCGGCGGTGCGGACGACGATCGGCGAGCCATGCGCGGACGAGCTCCTCGGGGTGGGTCTGGGTCAGGCGGGCGGTGCGCCCCCATCATCACCCAGCGACCCGCCCGCGGGCCGGTACGGCTCGCCGAACCGGCCCTCGTGCGCCACCTCGGCCACCGGACGACGTCCGCGGCGCAGGCTGGGGGAGCGGCGGTCGGGCGCGGGGTACCCGACCGACACGACGCCGACGAAGCGGTGGTCGGCCGGGACGTCGAGCGCCGCCCGCAGCGCGTCGTGCGCCGCGGGCGGCACGCCGAAGAAGCAGGCGCCGAGCTCCTGGTCGACGGCCGTGAGCAGCATCAGCAGCGCGGCCATGCCGGTGTCGACGTCCCAGAACGGCACCGGCCACCGGGCCTCGTCGCGGTCGGTCCAGCCCTTGTCGGGCTCGGCGTAGCGGTCGAGGTAGGCGCTCTTGTCGCTGAGGCACAGCACCAGCAGCGGCGCGGTCATCAGGCCGCGCAGCCAGGCGTCGGGCTCGTCGTCCGGGTCGGTCGTGGCCCGCCAGAAGGCGTCGCGGTCGGCCGGCTCGCGCAGCACCACGAAGTCCCAGCCCTGGCTGAACCCCGCGCTGGGCGCGCGCACGGCGTGGTCCAGCAGGACGTCGACGACGTCGTCCGGCACCGGGCGGTCGGGCTGGTAGGCGCGGACCATGCGCCGTCGACGGATCGCCTGCTGCAGCTCCATGCCAGGATCGTGGCAGACCCCCGGAGCCCGCTCACCGCAGGAGGACCCGCGTGCCCAAGCCGCCGTTGCCGCACGACGCCATGGAGCTGCTGCGCCGACCCAACCCGGCCGTCGTGGCCGTGCTGATGCCGGACGGCCAGCCCATGTCGGTCGCCACGTGGTACCTGGTCGAGGACGACGGCACCGTGCTGGTCAACATGGACGCCGAGCGCGCCCGGGTGGCCTGGATGCGTCAGGACCCGCGGGTCGCGCTCACCGCTCTGAAGGACGGCGAGTGGTACACCCACGTCAGCGTGCGAGGCCGGGTGGTTCGCTGGGCGGACGACGAGGGCCTGGCCGACATCGACCGGCTCTCGACGCTCTACACGGGTCACCGCTACGCCAACCGCGAGCGGCCTCGCGTCAGCGCGTGGTTCGAGGTCGAGCACTGGCACGGCTGGGGCGAGGCCAAGGCCTCCGACTAGACCGTCGCGGGGCGGCTCAGGCCGTCCGTGCGGGTGGTGGCCGCAGCCCGGCCGCCTTCAGCTCGGTGGTGGCCAGCGCCCGGATGACGGCGGCGTCGCCGCGCCGCCAGGCGCCGGCCGGGTCGTCGGTGATCCGCGCCAGCACGTGCATCGGCTGGTTCGCCATGGCCCGCAGCGCGAACAGGTCGAGGTCGGCGTCGGCGTCCACGAACTTCTGCGCGGCGCGGGCCCGGCGCACGAAGCGCACGCGCGGCGGCACCCAGACCACGACGGCGAGCACGACCGGCAGCACGGCGACGAGGACCCCGAGCAGCAGCGCCAGCCGGCCCACGGCGTGCTGCTGGTCCTGGCCCGCGCGCACCAGGGCGCCGGTCGCCCGGCTGGCCTCGTCGAGCGGTCCGCGCACGTCCCCGCCCACGACCGGCAGGCCGCCGATCCGTTCGGCCGCTCCGTGCAGGCCGGAGCCCAGGTCGCGCCCGGCGCCCTCGAGCTGGCGGCCCGGCTCGGCGAGGCGCAGCGTCGCCTCGTGCACCGCCTGGCCGGCGCGGACCGCGAACCAGACCCAGGCCACCAGCAGCAGGTCGCCGACCACCTGGCCGAGCGCTCGGGCGGGCAGGGCGGAGTACAGCCTCATGGGTGCTCCTCGCGAGGGTTCGCAGGGTGTATCGCGGCGGCGCGGACCCGCGACAGTCTGCCGCTCGGAGCCGCCCGGAGGCCTGTCGAGCCACCGCTACACTCGCGCCTGCCACCCCAGATCGGGGCTGACGGACGGCAACGGCGCCGTCCGCTCGGGACGTGTGCGAAGGACGTGTGACCGTGAAGGTCGGTATTCCCCGCGAGGTCAAGAACCACGAGTACCGGGTGGCGATCACGCCGTCCGGTGTGCACGAGCTCGTGCGCAACGGCCACGAGGTGTTCGTCGAGACCGAGGCCGGCGTGGGCTCGTCCATCGTGGACGCCGACTACGTCGAGGCCGGCGCCACGATCCTGCCCACGGCTGACGACGTGTGGGGCACGGGCGACCTGGTGCTCAAGGTCAAGGAGCCGATCGCGTCCGAGTACGAGCGGATGCGCGAGGGCCAGACCCTCTTCACGTACCTGCACCTGGCGGCCGACCGCCCGCTGACCGAGGAGCTCGCGAAGCGCAAGGTCACGGGCATCGCCTACGAGACCGTCGAGCTGCCCGACCGCAGCCTGCCCCTGCTGGCCCCCATGAGCGAGGTCGCCGGCCGGCTGGCCCCGCAGGTCGGCGCCCACACGCTCATGCGCGCCCAGGGCGGCCGCGGCGTGCTGATGGGCGGGGTCTCTGGCGTCTACGCGGCCAAGGTCGTCGTGATCGGTGCCGGCGTCTCGGGCATGAACGCCGCGGCGATCGCCCTCGGCATGCAGGCCGAGGTGCTGCTGCTCGACCGCAACATCGCCCGCCTGCGCCAGGCCGACGCCATCTACCAGGGCCACTGCCAGACCGTCGCGTCGAACGCCTACGAGGTCGAGCGCGCGATCATGGACGCCGACATGGTCATCGGCGCCGTGCTGGTGCCGGGCGCCAAGGCGCCGACGCTGGTCACCAACGAGCAGGTCTCGCGGATGAAGCCGGGCAGCGTGCTCGTCGACATCTCGATCGACCAGGGCGGCTGCTTCGAGGACTCGCGCCCCACCACGCACGCCGACCCGACGTACCAGGTGCACGACTCGGTGTTCTACTGCGTGGCCAACATGCCGGGCGCCGTGCCGCACACCTCCACCTACGCCCTGACGAACGTGACGCTGCCCTACGCGGTCGAGCTGGCCAACCGCGGCTGGCGCGACGCCCTGCGCCGCGACCCCGCGCTCGCCCTGGGCCTGAACACCCACGACGGCCACGTCACCAACGAGCCGGTGGCGCAGGCCCACGGCATGCCGTCGGTCGCGCTGGCCGAGGTGCTCGGCTGAGCCGAGCCCCAGCGGTCGAGCCGCCGCCGGCGCCCCAGGCGTCGGCGGCGCTCACCGGTGCCGCCGCGGGCTGGCTCGAGCACCTGGAGGTCGAGCGGGGGGCGGCGCTGAACACGCTCGCGTCCTACCGCCGCGACCTGCGCCGCTACCTCGCCTTCCTGGCCGACCGCGGCGTCGACGACCCCGCGGCGGTGGGGGAGGCGGACGTCGCCGCGTTCGTCACGCACCTGCGCGAGGGCGACGAGCGCCACCAGCCGCTGACGGCGACGTCCGCGGCGCGCTGCCTGGTGGCGGTGCGCGGCCTGCACCGGTTCCTGCTGCTCGAGGACGTCACGACGCACGACCCGGCGGCCGACGTCCGGCCCCCGAGCACGCCCAAGCGGCTTCCCAAGGCCATCAGCACCGCCGAGGTCGAGCGGCTGCTCGAGGCCGCGTCCGTGGGCGACACCCCGGGCGCCCTGCGCGACCGCGCGCTGCTCGAGGTGCTCTACGGCAGCGGCGCGCGGATCAGCGAGGCCGTGGGCCTGGACGTCGACGACCTCGACCTGGAGCACGGCGGGGTGCGGCTGCTCGGCAAGGGCGGCAAGGAGCGCGTCGTGCCGCTGGGCTCGTTCGCCCGCGAGGCGCTGCGGGCCTACCTGGTGCGCGCGCGGCCGGCGTTCGCGCTCGCCGGGTCCGAGCGCAGCGGCCGGGCCACCACCGCGGTGTTCCTCAACGCGCGCGGCGGCCGGCTGTCGCGGCAGAGCGCGTGGACCGCGCTGCGCGCCGCCGCCGAGCGCGCGCACCTGGGCGCGCACGTCAGCCCGCACACGCTGCGGCACTCGTTCGCCACCCACCTGCTGGACGGCGGCGCCGACGTCCGCGTGGTGCAGGAGCTGCTCGGCCACGCATCGGTCACGACCACGCAGATCTACACGCTCGTGACGGCCGAGCGGCTGCGCGAGGTCTACGCGGCGGCCCACCCGCGCGCGCTGTGAGCCGTTCGGGCCGAGCCCGGCGGGGTGCCTTGAAGGGCCCGGCGGCGCGCGGCTAGGGTCACGGGCACCCGACCGCACTACGCACCGCCCTGGAGCAGACACCCCGTGAGCGTCCAGCCACCGACCGCCGCGTCACCGACCGCGGCCTCGGAGCCGGTCGACCCCGCGCCGGGCGTCGGCCCCACCGGCCGACCGGTGCCGACGTTCCCCGAGCCGGCCCCGCTGGCCTCGCACGGCCCGGCGCGGATCATCGCGATGTGCAACCAGAAGGGCGGCGTCGGCAAGACGACGACGACCATCAACCTGGGCGCGGCCCTGGCCGAGGCCGGGCGACGCGTGCTGCTCGTCGACTTCGACCCGCAGGGGGCGCTGTCGGTCGGGCTGGGCATCAACCCGCACGAGCTCGACGTCACGGTCTACAACGTCCTGATGGACCGCAGCACCGACGTGCGCCAGGTCGTGCGCCCCACCGCCGTCGAGGGCCTGGACGTGCTGCCCGCCAACATCGACCTGTCGGCCGCCGAGGTGCAGCTGGTCGGCGAGGTGGCCCGCGAGATGGTGCTCGGCCGGGCGCTGCGCCCGCTCGTCGACGACTACGACGTCGTGCTCATCGACTGCCAGCCCTCGCTCGGCCTGCTGACCGTCAACGCCCTCACGGCGGCGCACGGCGTGCTGATCCCGCTCGAGTGCGAGTTCTTCGCGCTGCGCGGCGTCGCGCTGCTGGTCGAGACCATCGAGAAGGTGCAGGACCGGCTCAACCCGGCGCTCGAGATCGACGGCATCCTCGCCACGATGTACGACGGCCGCACGCTGCACAGCCGCGAGGTCGTGGCCCGCGTGGTCGAGGCGTTCGGCGACCAGGTCTTCCACACCGTGATCGGCCGCACCGTGAAGTTCCCCGACGCCTCGGTCGCCGCCGAGCCGATCACGACGTACGCGTCGACGCACGCGGGTGCCGAGGCCTACCGGCAGCTGGCCCGCGAGCTCATCGCCCGCGGCGACGCCGCCTGAGCCGCGGGTGGTCGTCGTGGACGACGCCTCGCCGCTGACCGGACGAGGTCGCTCGGCGCCGTTCCAGGTGCACCTGGACGTCTTCGAGGGCCCGTTCGACCTGCTGCTGGGCCTGATCTCCAAGCACCAGCTCGACATCACCGAGGTCTCGCTCGCCGCAGTCACCGACGAGTTCATGGCCCACATCCGCGGGCACGGCGACGGCGAGGGCTGGGACCTCGGCCAGGCCAGCGAGTTCCTCGTGGTGGCCGCGACGCTGCTCGACCTCAAGGCGGCCCGGCTGCTGCCCTCGGCGCAGGTGGAGGACGAGGACGACCTGGCCCTGCTCGAGGCGCGCGACCTGCTCTTCGCCCGGCTGCTGCAGTACCGCGCGTTCAAGCAGGTCGCCGCGGTGTTCGAGCGCCGGATGGCCGAGGCCGGACGACGGCACGCCCGTCAGACGCCGCTGGAGCCGCACCTGGCCGGCCTGCTGCCCGAGCTCGTCATGTCGATCACGCCGGAGCAGCTGGCCGCCATCGCCGCGCGGGCGCTGGCCCCCAAGGCCGAGCCCACCGTCGGGCTGGCCCACCTGCACGCCCCGCCGGTCAGCGTGCGCGAGCAGGCAGCGCTCATCGTCGACGTCCTGCGCCGGCAGCGGTCGGCGACGTTCCGGTCGCTGACGTCGGACGCCGGCAGCACGCTCGTCGTGGTCGCGCGGTTCCTGGCGCTGCTCGAGCTGTTCCGCGACGGCTCGGTCGGCTTCGACCAGGTCAGCCCGCTCGGCGAGCTCACGGTGCGCTGGACCGGGCAGGACCAGGGCGACGTCGAGGTCAGCGACGAGTTCGACGAGGACGACGAGGTGGCCGACGCGCCGCCGTCCGACGCGCCGCCGACCGACGAGGACGACGCGCTCAAGACCTGAAGATCACCGGTCGACACCGGAGGAATGCCGCACGTCCTCGCCTTCCGTCGCCCTGCCCGCACCCTGGTCGCCGCCGTCGCCCTCGCCGCCGTCGTCACCCCGCTCGCCGGGGTCGGCGCTGCCGGCGCGGCCGCGCCCGCCCGGCCGCGGCCCGTGGGCATCGACGTGTCGCGCTGGCAGAGCGCGGGGCCGTCCGAGTCCTGCGACGCGGGCGCGCTGAGCTGGTCGCGCGTGGCCTCCACCTCGCGCGGCTTCGTGATCATCCGCGCCACCCGCACGAGCGGCGGCGTCACGTCGCGCGACGCCTGCTTCGCCCGCAACTGGGCCGGCGCCGAGGCGCACGGGCTCTACCGCGGGGCCTACCACTACGCGATCCCGAGCAAGCGCTCCGGCTCGGCCACCCGTGACGCCCAGACGTTCGTCGCCGTCACCGGGCGCATGCAGGACCCGGGTGACCTGCCGCCGGTGCTCGACCTCGAGGTCACCGGCGGCCTCACCCCCGCGCAGCTGTCGACCTGGGCGCGGACCTGGTTGACCACGGTGCGCCGCCTGACCGGCCGCCAGCCGATGATCTACACCTCGCCGTCGTTCTGGCGCAGCGCGCTGCACGACAGCCAGGGCTTCCACGCCTACCCGCTGTGGATCGCGCACTGGCAGACCAAGACGCCGTCGATCCCGGGCGGCTGGCCGAACTACGCGGTGCACCAGTACTCGGCGACCGGCCGGGTGTCCGGCATCGGCACCGACGTCGACCTCGACGTCTTCAACGGGACGTCGGCGCAGCTGCACGCCTTCGCGCACCCCGGCACGGCCTCGACGGCGACCACCACGAGCCCGGTCGCCTACCGCGGGTCGGCGTGGCAGGTGGCCGGGAGGCTGCGCACCGAGCGCGGCGTGCCCGTGCGCGACGTCGCCGTCCGCCTCTACCGCCAGGTCGGCAACGGCGCCTGGACGTCGGTCGCCTCGACCCGCACCAGCGCGGCCACGGGCTCCTACCGGTTCGTGCTGCACCCCACCGCGGCGGCGCGCTACCGGGTGTGGTTCGCGGGCACGACGACCATCGCGTCGTCCTGGTCGCCCGTGCGCGCGCACGAGATCCGCGACCGCACGCTCACGACCCTGACGTCCAAGGTCGACCGCACGACGGTCCACGCGGGCAGCGCGGTGCGCCTCGCCGGCACGGCGCTCACGACCCAGGGGCACGCCCCGCTCGTGCGGCGCACGGTCGTCGTCTACCAGCGCGTCGGCTCCGGCGCCTGGACCGCGGTGCGCAGCATCACCACGTCCGCGTCCACCGGCCGCTACGCGACGGTGCTGCGGCCGAAGCACTCCTCGAGCTTCAAGGTCGTGCTCGCCTCGACCTACTCGACCGCCGGCACGACCTCGCCCGCGCGCCTCGTGCGGGTGGTGCGCTGACGCGGCGCGGAGCGGTCCCCGGGCGCCACTAGACTCGGCGCCCATGACCGACCAGCCGACCGACGAGCAGCCGAGCGAGCCGGACCAGCCGGTCGAGGAGGCCCCCGAGGGGCTCGACCTCGACGCGCTGCCGTCTGGCGCGCGCGGCGCCCTCGAGGCGGTGCTCATGGTGGTCGAGGAGCCGGTCGCCGAGGTGACCCTGGCCGAGACGCTCGGCCTGCCACCGGGCGAGGTCGCCGAGCTGGTGCGCGGCTTGGCCGCCGAGTACGACGAGCAGGGCCGCGGCTTCGAGCTGCGCGAGGTCGCCGGCGGCTGGCGGGTCTTCAGCCGCGCCGACTACGCCGGCGTGGTCGAGCGCTTCGTCGTGGGCGGGCAGCAGGCGCGCCTGACCCAGGCCGCGCTCGAGACCCTCGCGGTCGTCGCCTACCGCCAGCCGGTCAGCCGGGCCCGGGTCAGCGCGGTGCGCGGGGTCAACGTCGACGGCGTCATGCGCACCCTGGTGGCGCGCGGCCTGGTCGAGGAGAGCGGCTCGGACGGCGAGAGCGGCGCGATCCTGTACCGCACCACGTCCTACTTCCTGGAGCGGCTCGGCCTGACGGGCGTCGACGAGCTGCCCGCGCTGGCGCCGTACCTGCCCGAGATCGACGCGCTCGACGAGCTCACCGAGGGGGCGGCGCTGTGAGCGGCTCCGAGGGACGAAGCTCCGGCGGCCGCGGCTCCGGGGGACGTGGTTCCAGCGGCCGGGGTTCCGGGGCGCGCGGCGGCGCGAAGGGCGGCCCGCGGGGCGCGCAGGCCAAGAAGTCCTCCCGTCCGGCCCGCCGCCCGCGGGCGCAGGCGCCGGTGCCCGAGGTGGCGGCCGACGTCCACGTCGAGGACGGCGTGCGGCTGCAGAAGGTCCTGGCCCAGGCCGGGGTCGGCAGCCGGCGGGCCTGCGAGGCGTTGATCGCCGCGGGCCGGGTGCAGGTCGACGGCCACGTCGTCGTCGAGCAGGGGGTACGGATCGACCCCTCGCGCCAAGTCGTGCACGTCGACGGCGTGCGGGTGCAGGTCGACGACGACAAGCTCTACCTGGCGTTCAACAAGCCCGCGGGCGTGGTGTCGACCATGAGCGACGACCTCGGCCGCGTCTCGCTCGGGGACTTCATGGCCGACCGCCCCGAGCGGCTGTTCCACGTCGGGCGGCTCGACTCCGAGACCGAGGGCCTGATCCTGCTGACCAACGACGGCGACCTCGCGCACCGCCTGCAGCACCCGGCGTTCGGCGTGCAGAAGACCTACCTGGCCGAGGTGCCGGGCCCGGTGGCGCGCGACGTCGGCCGGCGGCTGCGCGACGGCGTCGAGCTCGACGACGGCCCGGTGCGGGTCGACAGCTTCCGGCTGGTCGACTCCCAGCCGGGCAAGGCGCTGGTCGAGGTCGTGCTGCACGAGGGCCGCAAGCACGTCGTCCGGCGCGCGCTGGAGGAGGTCGGCCACCCGGTCGAGCGGCTGGTGCGCGTGCAGGTCGGGCCGATCCACCTCGGCGACCTGCGCCAGGGCCGGTGGCGCGTCCTGACCCGCACCGAGGTCGGCCAGCTGTTCTCGGCGGCAGGGCTGTAGCCGTGGCGGTGCGCGCGATCCGCGGTGCGACCCAGCTCGACGTCGACGAGCGCGAGCACCTGCTCGCCTCCACCCGCGAGCTGGTGCAGGAGGTCATGCGGGCCAACGACCTCGGCACCGACCAGCTCATCTCGATCGTCTTCACCGTCACCAAGGACCTGCGCTCGGAGTTCCCGGCCGTGGCGGCCCGCGAGCTCGGCCTGGGGGACGTCCCGCTGCTGTGCACGGTCGAGATCGACGTGCCGGGCTCGCTGCCGCGGGTGGTGCGGCTGATGGCGCACGTCGAGACCGACGTCCCGCGCACGGCCGTGCAGCACGTGTACCTGCGCGGCGCCGCGGCGCTGCGGCTGGACATCGCGCAGTGAGCGCGCCGGTCGCGCTGCCGGCCACCGTGCGGGTGGTCGGCACGGGGCTCGTGGGCACGAGCGTCGCGCTCGCGCTGCGCGGGCTGGACGTCGAGGTGGTGCTCGCCGACCCGTCGCCGAGCGCCGTCGCCCTGGCCCGCGACCTCGGGGCCGGGCGCCTGGCCGGACCGGACGACGTCGTCGACCTCGTCGTGGTCGCCGCGCCGCCGGACGTCGTCGCGGACGTCGTCGCGGCCGAGCTCGTCGCCCACCCGGCCGCGGTGGTCACGGACGTCGCGAGCGTGAAGTCCCTTCCGCTGCAACGGCTGCACGACCTCGGCGCCGACCTGTCGCGGTACGTCGGCGGTCACCCGCTGGCCGGGCGCGAGCGGTCCGGCGCCGTGGCGGCGCGGGCCGACCTGTTCACCGGCCGGCCCTGGGTGCTGACGCCCACCGACGCGACGTCGTCCGCCGCGGTCGACCTGGTGCGCGCCACCGCGCAGGCGCTGGGCGCCGTCGTGGCCGTCATGGACGCCACCGACCACGACGAGGCGGTGGCCGTCGTCTCGCACGTGCCGCAGGTCGCCGCCAGCCTGGTGGCCGCGCGGCTGCGCGCCGTGCCCGACCAGGCGGTCGCGCTGTCGGGCCAGGGCGTGCGCGACGTCACGCGCATCGCGGCGAGCGACCCGCACCTGTGGACCCAGATCCTGGCCGGCAACGCGACGGCGGTGGCCCGCACGCTGCACGCGCTGCGCGACGACCTGGACGCCGTCATCGCCGCGGTCGACGCCCTGGGGGCCGAGCCGGACGACGCCCCCGGCGCGCGCGCGGCGGTCGCCGGTCTCGTCGCGGCCGGCAACGAGGGCCAGGCCCGCATCCCCGGCAAGCACGGCACCGCACCCACCGCCTACGTCGGGGTGCCGGTGGTCGTGCCGGACCGCCCGGGCGAGCTGGCCCGGCTGCTGCGCGACGTCGGCGACGCCGGCGTCAACCTCGAGGACCTGCGGCTCGAGCACAGCGAGGGCCGGCCCATGGCGCTGGCCGAGATCGACGTCGTGCCCGCGGCCGCGCAGACGCTCGTCGAGGCGTTGCGCGCCCTCGGCTGGACCGTCCACGCCTGAGACTCGACTACCCTGGGTCAGTTCCCCCGCACCCGCTCCAGGAGATGTGCCGTGTCCACGTCCGCCCCCGCGCTCGTCGTCGCCGTCGACGGCCCCAGCGGCTCGGGCAAGTCCACCGTCTCGCGCGAGGTGGCCCGCCGGTTCGGCCTGGCCTACCTCGACACCGGCGCCATGTACCGCGCCGTCGCGTGGTGGTGCCTCGAGCAGGGCGTCGACCTCGGTGACCAGCAGGCCGTGGCCGCCGCGGCGCGCGAGACGCCGCTGGTGATGGGCACCGACCCGGCCGCCCCGTCGGTGCACGTCGGTGGCGTCGACGTCGGCCGGGCGATCCGCGAGACGCGGGTCAGCGAGCAGGTCAGCGCGGTCGCCACCAACCTCGAGGTGCGCGCCTACCTGCGCGAGCTGCAGCGCCGCCTGGTCGCCGAGTCGCCGCGCGGCACCGTCGCCGAGGGGCGCGACATCACCACCGTGGTGGTGCCGGACGCCGACGTCCGGGTGCTGCTGACGGCGAGCGAGCAGGCCCGCCTGGAGCGGCGGGCGCGCGAGCTGCACGGCACGGCCGACGCCGCCGCCGTCGAGGCGACGCGCGACCAGGTGGTGCGCCGCGACCGCGACGACTCGACGGTCTCGCAGTTCGTCGAGGCGGCCGACGGCGTCGTGACGGTGGACTCGTCGTCCATGGGCCTGCAGGAGGTCGTCGACGCGGTCGTCGCCCTGGTCTCCGAGCGCACCGGACGGCTGCCGGACCCGGTGACGGCGTGAGCGCAGGGCAGGTGCTCGCGCCGACCGCGCGCGGCGCCGTGGTGGGTCGCTGGATCGGCACGGCGCTGTTCCGCACCCTGTACCGCACCACCGTGCTGGACGGCGACAAGGTGCCGCTGCACGGACCGGTGCTGCTCGCCTCCAACCACTCCGGGATCCTCGACGGCCCGCTGGTCTTCGGCGTGGCCCCCCGGCCCGCGCACTTCCTGGTCAAGCACGAGTTCTTCCACGGCTTCCCGGGCTGGGTGCTGCGCCACGTCGGCCAGATCCCGATCGACCGTTCTGGCGTCGACCGCACCGCGCTGCAGACGGCGCTGGCCGCGCTGCGCCGGGGCAGCGCCGTGGGCGTCTTCCCCGAGGGCTCGCGCGGCCTGGGCGACGTCGCCGCCGTGCACCAGGGCGTCACGTGGCTGGCCATGCAGAGCGGCGCGCCCGTCGTCCCGGTCGCGTGCCTCGGCACCCGGGCCACGGGCGTCGGGGTCGGCCGGCCGCCGGCCCCGGGTCACCGGGTCGCCGTGGTGTTCGGCGACCCGGTCACCCTCGTCGCCTCGCCCGACCTGCCCCGCCGCGACGCCAGCCGCGAGCTCACCGAGCAGCTGCGCCTCGTGCTCGCCGGCCACGTGCGCGCGAGCGCCGAGCGCACCGGCATCCACCTGGCCGCCGACGACCCGACCCTGGAGGACGCGTCATGACCGACGACGAGCAGGTCGCCACCGGCCTGCGCGCCGGCCTGGACGACTACGAGCTGAGCGCGGAGGACCTCTCGCTGCTCGGGCGCGGCGAGGGCGACCTCGACGACCTCGTGGACGAGGGGCCGCTGCCGGTGCTCGCCGTGGTGGGCCGGCCCAACGTCGGCAAGTCCACGCTGGTCAACCGGGTCCTCGGACGCCGCGAGGCCGTCGTCGAGGACGTGCCGGGCGTCACGCGCGACCGCGTGACGTACGAGGCCGAGTGGGCCGGACGGCGTTTCGTCCTGGTCGACACCGGCGGCTGGGAGCGCGACGCCAAGGGGATCCACCTGCGGGTCGCCGAGCAGGCCGAGATCGCCATCGAGCTGGCCGACGCCGTGATGTTCGTCGTCGACGCCACCGTCGGGGCCACCGACACCGACGAGGCCGTCGTCAAGGTGCTGCGCAAGGCCGGCAAGCCCGTCGTCCTGGCGGCGAACAAGGTCGACGACCAGCGCACCGAGGCCGACGCCGCGATGCTGTGGTCGCTCGGCCTCGGCGAGCCGTTCGCCGTCTCGGCCCTGCACGGGCGCGGGAGCGGCGACCTGCTCGACCAGGTGCTCGCGGTGCTGCCGCCGGTGTCGGCCGTGGGCGGCGGCTACGCGCCGGGCGGTCCGCGTCGCGTCGCGCTCGTCGGCCGGCCGAACGTCGGCAAGTCCAGCCTGCTCAACAAGGCCGTCGGCTCCGAGCGCGTCGTCGTCGACGAGGTCGCCGGCACGACGCGCGACCCGGTCGACGAGCTGGTCGAGCTCGCCGGGCGCACCTGGCGCTTCGTCGACACCGCCGGCATCCGGCGCCGGGTGCACCAGACCCGCGGGGCGGACTTCTACGCCTCGCTGCGCACGCAGACGGCGCTGGAGAAGGCCGAGGTCGCCGTCGTCCTGATGGACGCCGGGACGCCGATCACCGAGCAGGACGTGCGCGTCGTGCAGCAGGTCATCGACGCCGGGCGTGCCCTCGTCATCGCCTACAACAAGTGGGACACCGTCGACGAGGAGCGCCGCTACTACCTCGAGCGCGAGATCGAGACCGATCTGGTGCAGGTGCCCTGGGCGCCGCGGGTCAACATCTCGGCCCGCACCGGGCGGCACCTCGACAAGCTCGTCCCCGCCCTCGACACCGCGCTGGAGTCGTGGGACACCCGCGTGCCGACCGGCCGGCTCAACACCTTCCTCGGCGAGCTGGTGGCGGCGCACCCGCACCCGGTGCGCAGCGGAAAGCAGCCGCGGATCCTGTTCGCGACCCAGGCCTCGACGCGCCCGCCGCGCTTCGTCCTGTTCGCCAGCGGGTTCATCGAGGCCGGGTACCGGCGCTTCGTCGAGCGCCGGCTGCGCGAGACCTTCGGCTTCGAGGGCACGCCGATCGAGGTCAGCGTGCGGGTGCGCGAGAAGCGTCGCAAGTAGGTCGCCGGGCGACCGCGTGGCGGTCGCGGCGCGGTCAGGGGGACGGCGCGACCGATGTATAGTTGCGTCTCGCCAACGGGCTGTAGCGCAGCTTGGTAGCGCACTTGACTGGGGGTCAAGGGGTCGCAGGTTCAAATCCTGTCAGCCCGACCGATGGTGATCTGCGTCAGCGCCCCGGACCACGTGTCCGGGGCGCTGTCGTGCTTCTCGGCCACCACCGCCTACGCTCGGACCCGTGGCGGACCAGGGGACCGAGCAGCGCGCGGCGACGAGCAGCGGGGGAGCGAGCGACCGCGTGCTCACCGTGCCGAACGTGCTGTCGGCCCTGCGGCTGGTCGGCGTGCCGGTCTTCCTCTGGCTCGTCGTGGCCGAGCACGACGGCTGGGCGCTGCTGGTGCTGATGCTGTCGGGCGTCACCGACTACCTCGACGGCAAGATCGCCCGGCGGTTCGGCCTGGAGTCCAAGGTCGGCGCGCTGCTCGACCCGATCGCCGACCGCCTCTACATCCTCACGACGCTGCTCGGCCTGGCCTGGCGCGACATCATCCCGTGGTGGCTCGTGGTCGTGCTGCTCGCCCGCGAGGCGTTCATGGCGCTGGTGCTGCTCTGGTTGCAGCGCAACGACTTCGGCACGCTGCCGGTGCACTTCATCGGCAAGGCCGCCACCTTCAACCTGCTGTACGCCTTCCCGCTGCTGCTGCTGGGCGACGGCACGTCGACCTTCGCGCAGGTCGCGCTGCCGGTCGGCTGGGCCTTCGCCTGGTGGGGCACCGTCCTGTACTGGCTGGCCGGTCTGCTCTACGCCGGCCAAGCGATCGGGCTCGTGCGCGGACGCCGCCGGCTGGAGGCCGCGGCGTGAGCGGGTCGCCCACCACGGCGCCCGAGCGGCGCAAGGACGCCTCGATGCAGCTGCTCGTCGAGGTCATGACCCGCCCGCTCGACCCCGGGTACGCCGCGGCCGCCGAGCGCCGCCGGCGCGAGGGGACGACGGGCGAGGCCGGCGCGCACGGGCGCAGCGTGCTCGCGGTCGTCGCGCTGCTCGTCGTCGGGCTTCTGCTCGGCACGGCCTGGTGGCAGGCCCGCGGCACCCGGCCCGCCGGCGTCCAGGCGCGCGACCAGCTGGCCGCCGAGATCAGCCGCCAGGACGCCGCGGCGGGCGCCCTGCAGCGCAGCATCGCCTCGCTCACCGCCCAGATCGAGGCCGAGCGCACCCGCCAGCTGCAGCTGTCGGCGCAGGGCGGGCTGGCCGACGAGGTCGCCAACCTCGGGCTGGCCACCGGCGCCCTGTCGGTGGCAGGGCCCGGCATCACCGTGACGCTGGACGACGCCGACGGCTCGTCGGCCGGCGACGGCAGCGACCCGCGCTCGCAGCAGGACGTCGACAACGGGCGCGTGCTGGACTCCGACCTCCAGCTCGTGGTGAACGGGCTGTGGGACGCCGGGGCCGAGGCGGTCGCGGTCAACGGCCAGCGGCTCACCGCGCTCTCGGCGATCCGCTCGGCCGGCGAGGCCGTCCTGGTGGACTACCGGCCGTTGTCGCCCCCGTACCGCGTCACCGCGATCGGCGACCCGGCTACCCTGCAGACCCGGTTCAGCGACGGGCCGGGCGGGCGCGACGTCCAGTACCTCAAGGACAACTTCGGGGTGCGCTACGACGTGCGGTCCGCCAGCCGCCTGGTGCTGCCGGCCAGCGCGGGCCTCGACACCCGCCGGGCCAAGGCGCTGCAGGCCACCACGTCGACGAGCACCGGCACCAGCACCCGCACCAAGAAGCCGTCCAGCTCACCGTCCACCCGACCGCAGGAGACACCGTGATCCCCGCCCTCGGACTCGCCGTCGGCGTCGTGCTGGGCCTGCTGCTGCAGCCCACCGTGCCGATCTGGATGCAGCCCTACCTGCCCATCGCGGTCGTGGCCGCGCTGGACGCGGTGTTCGGCGGTCTGCGGGCGCTGCTCGACGGCATCTTCGACGACAAGGTGTTCGTGGTCTCGTTCCTGTCCAACGTGTTCGTCGCCGCGTTCATCGTCTACCTCGGCGACCAGCTCGGCGTCGGCTCGCAACTGTCGACCGGCGTGGTGGTCGTCCTCGGCATCCGGATCTTCTCCAACGTGGCCGCGATCCGGCGGCACCTGTTCCGCGCATGAGCGAGGCCAAGGAGCCGCACCACGGCGCGCACGAGGCCCCCGGCGGTCGAGCCCGGGCCTGGGCCCGGCTGCGCCGCGCCGCGCACCCGCGGGTCACCCGGGCGCAGGCCCTGGCCGCCGTGCTCGTCGCGCTGCTCGGCTTCGCCCTCGTCGCGCAGATCACCCAGCGCGACGAGCAGCGGCTCACCGGGCTGCGGCAGAGCGACCTCGTGCAGATCCTCGACAACATCGGCGACCGCCGCGACCGGCTGGCCGCCGAGCAGTCCGACCTGGAGGCCGAGCGCCGCGACCTCACCTCGGGCGCGAGCGGCTCGCAGGAGGCCATCGCGGCCGCGCAGAGCCGGCTCGACGCGCTGAGCATCCTCGCGGGCACCGTCGGCGCCGAGGGCACCGGCGTCGAGGTGTTCATCAGCGACCCGGACGGCGAGGTGCGGGCCGCGCGTGTCCTCGACCTCGTGCAGGAGCTGCGCGACGCCGGCGCCGAGGCGATCCAGGTCGGCGACGCGCGCGTGGTGGCGACGACGTCCTTCACCGACGTGCCGGGCGGCGTGGCCGTCGACGGCGACAAGCAGACGGCGCCGTACACCGTGCTCGCCATCGGCGACAGCCAGACGATGTCGACGGCCCTGGAGATCCCCGGCGGTGTCATCGCCAGCCTGCCCGAGGGCGCGCGCGGCACCGTCGCCGGCAAGGACGACGTCAAGATCACCGCCTTGCGACCCGTTCCGACGCCTCGTTACGCTCAGCCGGCCGCCACGGCGACCGCCAGCCGCTGAGCCGCCCGCACCCCACCCCCGACCGGATCCGAGGACCCATGAGCGCCGACGAGTTCCCCGCCGACCTGCGGTACACCGCCGAGCACGAGTGGGTGCGCACCGGCGACGACGGCACGGTCCGGATCGGGATCACCGCCTACGCCCAGGACGCCCTCGGCGACGTCGTCTTCGTGACGCTGCCGGACGCCGGCACCGACGTCACGCCCGGGTCGGCGTGCGGCGAGGTCGAGTCGACCAAGAGCGTCAGCGACGTCTACGCGCCGGTCGCCGGCACGGTCACGGCGCGCAACGAGGCCCTCGACGCCTCGCCCGAGCTCGTCAACAGCGACCCGTACGGCGAGGGCTGGATGTTCGAGCTGCGCCCGGCGGACGCCGCCGCGGTCGACGCGCTGCTCGACGCCGACGGCTACCGCGCGCAGCTCGGCTGACCTGCACCGGCCTGACCTCGACCTGACCTCGACCTGACCCTGCAGCTCAGGGTCAGGCTGTGGCACCCTTGAGCCTCCACACGCGAGCGCTCGAGGGAGACAGGTCATGACGGACGAGAACGGCAGGCCGGACGAGCAGGACCCGCCGACGTCCCGTCAGCCGGCTCCCGCGCAGCCGCCGCGCCCGGCCGACGCGACCATGAACCTGCAGGCGCTCGGCTCCACCGAGGTGGGGGAGCCCACCGCGGGCGACGACACCGGGCAGGCGCCGGCCATCGATCCCGGGACGTTGGCCTCGCTGCGCGCCGGCACCGCCCTGCTGCGGGTCGACCACGGCCCCAACGCCGGCTCGCGGTTCCTGCTCGACGGCGACCTCACCACGGTCGGCCGGCACCCGAGCAGCGACATCTTCCTGGACGACGTCACCGTCTCGCGCAAGCACGCCGAGTTCGTCCGCGAGGGCACCGCGTTCTCGGTGCGCGACGTCGGCAGCCTGAACGGCACGTACGTGAACCGCCAGCGGATCGACTCCAGCCCGCTCGCCACGGGCGACGAGGTGCAGGTCGGCAAGTTCCGCCTCGTCGTCATGCTCGGCGAGGCCGGGTGAACGGCGTGGTGAGCCGCTCGTGAGCCCGGCGGTCAACCGCCGGGACTCCGCGATGAGCATCGGCGAGGTCCTCGCCCTGCTCTCGCCCGACTTCCCGGACGTCAGCGTCTCCAAGATCCGGCTGTGGGAGGCCGAGGGACTCGTCGAGCCCTCGCGCACGCCGTCCGGCTACCGCAAGTTCTCGCACGAGGACGTCGAGCGGCTGCGCTATGCCATGACCCTGCAGCGCGACCGGTTCTGGCCGCTGCGCAAGATCCGCGACCACCTCGACGCGGTCGCGCGCGGCGCGGAGGAGCTCGTCAACGGCGCCACCGGTCCGCGCTCCACCCGCTCGCGCGACGGCGAGCCCGGCCACGGCGTCGAGGGGCTGCTGCGCGGCTCCGGCCCGGTGCGGCTCTCGGCCGCCGAGCTGTGCACGCGCGCGGGCGTCGACGCCGACGACCTGGACGCGCTCGTGGGCTTCGGCCTGCTGCAGCCCAGCGGTTCTGGCTGGTACGACGAGACCGCGCTGGTCATCGCCACGGCGGCCGCCGAGCTGGCCGGGTACGGCATCGAGGCCCGTCACCTGCGGGCCTTCCGCACCGCCGCCGACCGCGAGGTGGGGCTGGTCGAGCAGGTCGTCAGCCCGTTGCGCAGCGGGCAGAGCGCGACCGCGCGCGCCCGCGCCGACGACGCCGCGCGCGAGATCACGGCGGTCGCGCTGCGCCTGCACGCGGCGCTGGTCCGCGCGGGTCTGGCGCGCGCCGGACTGGCCTGACGCACCCGGCCCGGCTCGTCGTCCGGCCCCTCGTCCGCGCCGTTGTACGGTGAGCAGGTGCGAGAGCTCGAGGTCGTCGGTGTCCGGGTGGAGCTGCCCAACAACCAGCCCATCGTCCTGCTGCGCGAGAGCGGTGGTGACCTCTACCTGCCGATCTGGATCGGCGCGGCCGAGGCCACGGCCATCGCCTACGCCCAGCAGGGCGTCGTCCCGCCGCGGCCGCTGACGCACGACCTGTTCAAGGACACCCTCGAGGCGCTCGGCCGCACCCTCGAGGAGGTGCGCATCGTCGCCGTCCGCGACGGCGTGTTCTACGCGACGCTGGTCTTCGACGGCGGGGTCGAGGTCAGCTCGCGCTCGTCCGACGCGATCGCGCTCGCGCTGCGCACGGGCACCCGGATCGTCGGCGCCGACGAGGTGCTGGACGACGAGGGCGTGCCGGTGCCGGACGAGCAGGAGGACGAGGTCGAGAAGTTCCGCGAGTTCCTCGACCAGATCTCGGCCGACGACTTCGAGGCCCCCGGCGAGGATGGCGATCAACCCTCTACCTGAGGGTGAGAGTTGATCGGCGCGTCGACCACGACACGCCGGTGAGCGTGAACCTCGACCTGTCGTTGACGGAGCCCTCGCCGAGGCCTACCGTCAGAGGTCGAACGCCCCTCGTGTAGTTCCACCGCTGTCGTCCGGCTCGCCCGGGTGCGCGACCGGAGCTCTTCCCCCAGCGGGGCGCCAGATGATGGAGGTCCCACGTGAGCAGCTCTGGCGACGCCACGCCCCAGCCGACCCGGCGGGTGCCCCAGGGTGCCCAGGGGCTGCTGTTCACCGACGACCTGCCGGTGCTGCCGCTCGACGCCGGGTACCGCGGTCCGACCGCGTGCGGCGCGGCGGGCATCACCTACCGGCAGCTCGACTACTGGGCGCGCACCGGGCTGGTCGAGCCCTCGGTGCGCGGCGCCAGCGGCTCGGGCAGCCAGCGGCTCTACAGCTTCCGCGACATCCTCGTCCTGAAGATCGTCAAGCGGCTGCTCGACACCGGCGTCTCGCTGCAGCAGATCCGCACCGCGGTCGAGCACCTGCGCGAGCGCGGCGTCGACGACCTGGCCCAGATCACGCTGATGAGCGACGGCGCCAGCGTCTACGAGTGCACCTCCGCCGACGAGGTCATCGACCTCGTGCAGGGCGGCCAGGGCGTGTTCGGCATCGCCGTCGGCCGGGTCTGGCGCGAGGTCGAGGGCGACCTCGCCCAGCTGCCGAGCGAGCGTCCCGAGGACGACGGCGCGACGGCCGGCGACCACCCGCACGACGAGCTCTCGGCTCGCCGCCGCACCCGCGCCACGGGCTGAGCCGGCGCGAGCCGCGGTCGGTCGCGGGGCAGGTCCCGGGGTAGGCTGGACCCGCCACTGACCCTGCGTGGGAGAGATCCCGGTGCAGCACGGCCGGGGCGCCGAAGGGGCAATTCTCCCCGGAACCTCTCAGGCGACCAGGACCACGCGGACGAGGCAGCTCTGGAGCGGCGGCACGCCGGCGTGACAGAGGGGGAGGTCCCACGCCACCCCGACGCCGCCCGCCGGCGCCGGCCGCCGTCAGGAGCCTCCGCATGGCACAGCCCGACCAGCCGACCTCCGCCGCGCCCTTCGTCGAGCGCCACGTCGGGCCCTCGCTCGACGACGAACGCCGCATGCTCGAGGTGCTCGGCCTCGCCGACGTCGAGGAGCTCGTGCAGGCCGCGGTGCCGGCGTCCATCCGGCTGACCGAGGCGCTGGCGCTCGAGCCCGGTCGCAGCGAGCCCGAGGTGCTGGCCGAGATGCGCGAGCTGGCCGGCCGCAACCGGGTGCTGGCCTCGATGATCGGCCAGGGCTACTACGGCACGCACGTGCCGGCCGTGGTGCAGCGCAACGTGCTCGAGAACCCGGCCTGGTACACGGCGTACACGCCCTACCAGCCCGAGATCTCCCAGGGCCGGCTCGAAGCGCTGCTGAACTTCCAGACCGTGGTGTGCGACCTCACCGGCCTGGCGACGGCCAACTCCTCGCTGCTCGACGAGGCGACCGCCGCCGCCGAGGCCATGACGCTCATGCGCCGCTCGTCCAAGGTCGCGGCCGACGCCGTGCTCGTGGTCGACCGCGACGTCTTCACCCAGACCCGCGCCGTCGTCGAGACCCGCGCCGAGCCGCTGGGCATCGAGGTGGTCGTGGCCGACCTGTCCGCCGCGGACGACGTGGCCGCCGAGCTCGAGCGGGCGGTGGGGGAGCGCGCGGTCTTCGGCGTCGTCGTCCAGCACCCGACCGCCGGCGGGCTGGTGCACGACCTCGCGCCGCTGGCCGAGGCGGTGCACGCCCGCGGCGCGCTGCTCACCGTGGCGGCCGACCTGCTGGCCCTGACGCTGCTGCGGTCCCCGGGCGAGATGGGGGCCGACGTCGCGGTCGGCACCAGCCAGCGCTTCGGCGTCCCGATGGGCTTCGGCGGGCCGCACGCGGGGTACATGGCCGTGCGTCCCGGGCTCGAGCGCAGCCTGCCCGGCCGGCTCGTCGGGGTGTCCGTCGACGCCGACGGCGACCCGGCGTACCGCCTGGCGCTGCAGACCCGCGAGCAGCACATCCGCCGCGAGAAGGCGACGAGCAACATCTGCACCGCACAGGTGCTGCTGGCCGTGATGGCCTCGATGTACGCCGTCTACCACGGGCCGCAGGGCCTGGCCGCGATCGCGCGCGGCGTGCACCGCCGGGCCCGCGCCCTGGCCGACGCCGTGGGCGCGCTCGACGGCGCCGAGGTCGTGCACGAGGCGTTCTTCGACACCGTGCTCGTGCGCGTGCCGGGTCGGGCGGCGGACGTCGTCGCCGCAGCGGTCGAGCGCGGCGTGAACCTGTGGCGCGTCGACGACGACACCGTCAGCGCCGCCTGCGACGAGACCACCACCGACGAGCAGCTGCGCGCCGCGGTCGCGGCGTTCGGCGGTGCGGCCGACGCCGTCGCCGTGCCTGACCACGACACGCTGCCGCCGGCGCTGGTGCGCGAGTCCGCCTACCTGACCCACCCGGTGTTCCACCAGCACCGCAGCGAGACCGCCATGCTGCGCTACCTGCGCCGGCTGGCCGACCTGGACTACGCGCTCGACCGCGGCATGATCCCGCTCGGCTCGTGCACCATGAAGCTCAACGCCACGACCGAGATGGTGCCGGTCACCTGGCCCGAGCTGTCGGCGCTGCACCCGTTCGCACCGGCCGACCAGGTGGCGGGCAGCGTGCAGCTGGTGCGCCAGCTCGAGCAGTGGTTGGTCGACATCACCGGCTACGACGCCGTGTCGCTGCAGCCGAACGCCGGGTCGCAGGGCGAGCTGGCGGGTCTGCTCGCCATCCGCGCCTACCACCGCTCGCAGGGGCACGGCGAGCGCAAGGTCGTGCTGATCCCGGCCAGCGCGCACGGCACCAACGCGGCCAGCGCCGTGATGGCCGGCCTCAAGGTCGTGGTCGTCAAGACCGCGGCCGGTGGCGACGTCGACATGGACGACCTGCGCGTCCAGGTCGAGGCGCACCGCGACGACCTCGCCGGGATCATGGTCACCTACCCCTCGACCCACGGCGTGTTCGAGGACACCATCACCGAGCTGTGCGCGCTCGTGCACGACGCCGGCGGCCAGGTGTACGTCGACGGCGCGAACCTCAACGCGCTGGTCGGGCTGGCGCAGCCCGGCCGCTTCGGCGCCGACGTCTCGCACCTGAACCTGCACAAGACCTTCTGCATCCCGCACGGCGGGGGCGGTCCCGGCGTCGGGCCGGTCGCCGTCCGCGAGCACCTCGCGCCGTTCCTGCCCAACCACCCGGTGGTCGCCGACGCCGGCCCGGCCACCGGCGTGGGTCCGGTCGCGGCGGCGCCGTACGGCTCGGCGTCCATCCTGCCCATCTCGTGGGCCTACGTGCGGCTGATGGGCGGCGAGGGCCTGGCCCGCGCCACCCGCACCGCCGTGCTGTCGGCGAACTACGTCGCGGCGCGGCTGCGCGAGCACTACCCGGTGCTCTACAGCGGGCACGACGGGCTGGTCGCGCACGAGTGCATCCTGGACCTGCGCGAGATCACCCGGACGACGGGCGTCACCGTCGACGACGTCGCCAAGCGGCTGGTCGACCACGGCTTCCACGCGCCGACCATGTCGTTCCCGGTGGCCGGCACGCTGATGGTCGAGCCCACCGAGAGCGAGGACCTCGCCGAGCTGGACCGCTTCTGCGAGGCCATGATCGCGATCCGCGCCGAGATCTCCGCGGTGGCGGACGGCGTCTGGCCGGCCGACGACAACCCGCTGCGCCACGCGCCGCACACCGCGCTGTCGATCGCCGGCAAGTGGGACCACGCGTACACGCGCGAGGAGGCGGCCTACCCGCGCGGCGTCGACCCGCGGGCCAAGTACTGGCCGCCCGTGCGCCGCATCGACGGCGCGTACGGCGACCGCAACCTGGTCTGCTCGTGCCCGCCGCCGGAGGCCTTCGAGGACTGAGCACGCGGACGGCGCCCGCGCTCTCCCTGAAGAGCGCGGGCGCCGTCTCGCTGGCCGATAAGGCTGCGGGGCCTACTTCGCGAACGCTGCTGCGGGGGCCATCCGCGGCGCGAAACCGTTGGCCCACAGGGCGTTCACCTGCGCGCTCTCGGTGCTGTTCGGGTACGGGTTGGTGCACGACGGGCCGGGGCCACCGCCCGACATCAGCTCGCTGCACGGGCCGCTGTAGTGGTCCGGCAGGCCCATGTTGTGGCCGGTCTCGTGCGCGACGATGCGCAGCGGGTCGTACTGGTTGGCCTGGTCGTAGTCGATCAGGATGTAGCCGCTGCCGTGGCCGTCGCCGCTGTAGTACGAGCCGGACGGGTCGCTGCCCTCGTAGTAGGTCAGGTCACCGGGGGAGCCGGCCACCAGGCGCACGTTGCTGACGCTCGAGTTCCAGATCGACGCCGACTGCGAGATCTCGGAGGCGAACGACGGCGCGTTCGAGGCGTCGTAGTAGATGGTCGTGACGGCGAGGGACTTCTTCGACCCCTGCGCCTTCTGCGTGGCGAGGGCCTGCGCCAGCTGCTTGCGGAGCTGGGCGTTCTGGGCGTCGTCGCGGCTGCCCGGCGTGTAGCCCTGGTCGGCGCGCTGCGGGTGCGAGGTGGGGACGGCGCTCGTGGCGCTGGTCGCCGGTGAGGTGGCGACGAGGGCTGCGGCAGCGGCGACGCCGGCCGCGGCGGTGAGCAGCCGGGTGGTGCGAGCCCTGGTGCGGATCGACATGAGTTCCTCCGAGTGGCAGGTGGCGGACGATCCGCCTCCTCCTTCCTACGCCACCAAAAGGGACAAAGCGGTCAATACCGGGTCAAATGTCCGTCAACTCGCGACCGCGTCGGCCGACCGGCCGGCCTGGCGCACGGTCGAGCCCGTGCGGCCCTTGCGCACCTCGACCCGCGCCGCGATGCGCGCCCGCAGGTCGGCCACGTGGCTGACGATGCCGACGGCGCGCCCGCCCTCGCGCAGGCCGTCGAGCACGCCCATGACCTCCTCGAGCGTCTCGTCGTCCAGGCTGCCGAAGCCCTCGTCGACGAAGAGCGTCTCGATGGCGCTGCCCCCGGACTCGGCGTGGACGACGTCGGCCAGCCCCAGTGCCAGGGCCAGCGAGGCGAGGAACGACTCGCCGCCCGACAGCGTCGAGGTCTCGCGGGCGACGCCGGTCCAGCCGTCGACGACCTGCAGGCCCAGACCGCTGCGAGCGCCGCCGCGGGCCAGCTCGTCGGTGTGCGCCAGCGCGTAGCGCCCGTCGCTCATCACCAGCAGCCGCTCGGTGGCCGCGGCGGCGACCTCCTCGAGGCGCGCGGCCAGGACGAACGCCGACAGCCGCATGCGCAGCGCGTTGCCACCGCCGGTGCCGTCGACGCAGCGCGACAGGTCGTCGACGTGGGCGTGCCGTGCGCGCAGCTCGCGGTGGACGTCGTCGTGCTCGCGCACGCGCAGCGCCAGCTGGCCCAACGACGTCGCCGCCCGGGTGGTGACCGCGAGCCGGTGCTCGGCCTCGCGCCAGGCCTGCGCCGCGAGCCGGGCGGTCGCCTCGAGCGCTGCGACGTCCGGCGGCTCGACGGCGTCGAGACCGGCGAGCTCGGGAGCGGCGAGCAGCGCCTCGACGTCCGAGCGCTCGCGCCGGCGCCGCTCGACGGTGCCGGCCAGCGCGTCGACGTCCACCGGGTCGAGCCACCCCGCGCGGGCGTGCTCGGCGGAGGTGAGGTCGAGCTCGGCCAGCGCGCTGGCGAGCTGCTGACGAGCGGCCTCCTGCCGCACCACGGCCTGCCCGGCCGCGCGACGGGCGGCGTCGAAGGCACGGAGCACGGCCACCTCGTCGCGCAGGCGGGCCGCCCGCTCGTCCAGGTCGGTGGCGTCGGCGAGCAGGTCGGCCAACCCGGTCGCCAGCTCGGCGACCCGCGGCTCGAGCTCGCCCAGCGCGGTGCTGGCCCGGGTCAGGGTGCGGTCGGCCGCCGACTGGGCCGCCAGCGCGTCGCGCACCGCTTGCTGCGCGACCTCCCTCGCCTGCCGGGCCATGGCCACGACGTCGGCGCTGGCGCGCGCGTCCTCGAGCGCTGCTCGGCGCCCGGCCACGTGCTGCTCGGCGGCGTCGGTCGCGACGCCGCCGCTGGCTGCCTCGAGCGCGCCGCACC
>NZ_BAAGXY010000075.1:0-38646 GCF_054779595.1 Angustibacter peucedani | reverse complement strand
CGAGGCCGACCTGGTCGCGGCCAGCGCCCCCGGCGCCCGGGTCGAGGTGGCCCGCTGGCTGGCGGCCAGCGCCGTGGCCGCGCGCACGTGCGGCGCGGCGGCCGTCGCCTTCCCCGGGCTGCCCGAGCGGTCGGCTCAGCCGCGCACGACGTCGTAGCCGAGCCGAAGCACCAGCACGACCGACACCACGACGAACACGACGCGCACGAAGCCGGCGCCCCGGCGCACGGCGGTGCGCGCGCCGACGTACCCGCCGAGCACGTTGGCCACGCCCATCAGAAGCCCGAGGCGCCACAGCACCGCGCCCTGCGGGACGAAGACCAGCAGCGCGCCGAGGTTGGTGGCGCAGTTGGCGATCTTGGCCTTGGCGCTCGCCTCGACGAAGGCGTACCCGACCAGGCTGACCAGCCCGAAGACCAGGAACGAGCCCGTGCCCGGGCCGACGGCGCCGTCGTACACGCCCACCACGAAGCCCAGGCCGCCCGCGGTGACGTGGTGCCGACGTCCGGCGTGGCGCAGCACCGTCTCGGCCCCGAGCGAGGGGTTGCGGACGACGTGCACCAGCACCGCGACCAGGGCGACCACCACCACCGGCCGCACCGCGGACGACAGCAGCACCAGGGCGATGCCGGCGCCGACGAGCGCGCCCAGCAGCGCGAAGCCGGCCATCGGCAGCGCCGTGCGCAGGTCGGGCCGGACCCGGCGGTAGTACGTGACCGCGCTCGTCGTCGTCCCGCAGATCGACGCGATCTTGTTGGTGGCCAACGAGTGCACGGCGGCCGTGCCGGGCCCGAGGCCGACGAGCAGCGCGGGCAGCTGCACCAGCCCGCCGCCGCCGACGACCGCGTCGACCCAGCCCGCCACCAGCGCGGCGACCAGCAGCAGCGCCAGCGTGCCCGCCCCGACGTGGTCGGGCAGACCGACCCAGCCGACCGCCGCGCTCACCCCCGGACGACGCCGACGAGGTGGTCGACGACGTCGCCCACCGGGACGTCGACGCGCTCGCCGCTCGCGCGGTCCTTGACCTCGACGACGCCGTCAGCCAACCCCTTACCCAGCACCACGATCGTCGGGACACCGATCAGCTCGGCGTCCTTGAACTTCACGCCGGGCGAGACCTTCGGACGGTCGTCGAGCAGGACGTCGAGCCCGCGCGCCGAAAGGTCGGCTGCGACCCGCTCCGCCTCGACGAGCACCGCGTCGTCCTTGCCGGTGGCGACCAGGTGCACGTCGTACGGCGAGACCTCGCGCGGCCACACCAGGCCGAGCTCGTCGTGCGCGTTCTCGGCGACCGACGCCACGGCACGCGAGACCCCGATGCCGTACGAGCCCATGGTGACCGTGACCTGCTTGCCGTTCTCGTCCAGCACCTTGAGGCCGAGCGCCTCGGCGAACTTGCGGCCGAGCTGGAAGATGTGGCCGATCTCGATGCCGCGCGCCAGCTCGAGCGGTCCGGAGCCGTCGGGCGCGGGGTCGCCCGCGCGCACCTCGGCTGCCTCGATCGTGCCGTCGGCCTGGAAGTCGCGGCCCATGACGAGGTCGAAGACGTGCCGGCCCTCGGTGTTGGCCCCGGTGACCCACACCGTGCCGTCGACCACGCGCGGGTCGACGAGGTAGCGGATGCCGCTGGAGCTGTTCTCCCCCAGCACCTGCGGGCCGATGTAGCCCTTCACGAGCTCGGGGTGCGCGGCGAAGTCGGCCTCGGTGAACGGCTCGACCTCGGACGGGTGCACCTGCGCCTCGAGCCGCTTCAGGTCGACCTCGCGGTCACCCGGCAGCCCGACGACGAGCGGCTCCTTCGTGCCGTCCGGGTGGGTCAGCACCAGCACGACGTTCTTCAGGGTGTCGGCGGCCGACCACTCGCGGTCCGGGAACAGCTGCTGCGCGCAGGCGACCAGGTCGGCGATGGTCGGGGTCGACGGGGTGTCCTCGACGTGCGCGGCCTGGACGTCGGCCCAGCCGCGGCTGGCCGGGGGCAGCGTGACGACCGCCTCGACGTTCGCGGCGTACCCACCGGCCGAGCGGACGTAGGTGTCCTCGCCGTTGACGGCGGTGGCGAGGAACTCCTCGCTGGCGCTGCCGCCCATGGCCCCGGACATCGCCGAGACGACGACGTAGTCGAGCCCGAGCCGGTCGAAGATCCGCACGTACGCCTCGCGGTGGGCGTCGTACGAGCGCTGCAGCCCCTCGTCGTCCAGGTCGAAGGAGTAGGAGTCCTTCATCACGAACTCGCGCCCGCGCAGCAGGCCCGCACGCGGCCGCGCCTCGTCGCGGTACTTGGTCTGGATCTGGTAGATCGACAGCGGCAGGTCCTTGTACGAGGAGTACAGGTCCTTCACCGCGAGGGTGAACATCTCCTCGTGCGTCGGGCCGAGCAGGTAGTCGCCGCCCTTGCGGTCCTGCAGGCGGAAGATGTTGTCGCCGTACTCGGTCCAGCGACCGGTGGCCTCGTAGGGCTCGCGCGGCAGCAGGGCCGGGAACTGCAGCTCCTGGAAGCCCGCGGCGTCCATCTCCTCCCGGACGACGGCCTCCACCTTGCGCAGCACCCGCAGGCCGAGCGGCAGCCAGGTGTAGATGCCGGGCGCCGCGCGGCGGATGTAGCCGGCCCGCACCAGCAGGCGGTGGCTGGGCACCTCGGCGTCCGCCGGGTCCTCGCGCAGGGTGCGCAGGAACAGGGTCGACAGACGCGCGATCACGGCAGGTCCTCCTGGAAGGGGTCGGCGGTGCGCCGAGCCTAACCGGGGTCCGGCACGCCCCTCACACCGATATCGAGGGCTGGTCGGGCTGGGTGGCGGGCCGGCCGCGCAGCGGCGACGTCCACGCGACCGCCACGGCCGGGACGGTCAGGCTCGCCATGACCACCAGCGCCGGCCGGGTGCCGAGGTGCGCCGCGAGGGCGCCCGCGACGGCGGCGCCGCCAGTCCAGCCCAGCCCCCACGACAGCATCCGGCCCGCCGTGTTGACCCGGCCGAGCAGCGGCTCGGGCGTCACGACCTGGCGGTAGGTGATCGAGTTGACGACGACCAGCGAGTAGCCGACCCCCCACAGCACCAGACCGAGCGAGGCCAGCTGCCACGACGGCGCGAGCGCCGTCAGCACGCCCAGCACGGCCGAGGCCGGCAGGGCCCAGAGGCACACGCGCTCGGGGCCGAAGCGCCGCTCGAGCCGGGGCAGCAGCGCGGCCGCGACCGCGCCGCCGATCCCCCAGACCCCGAACAGCACGCCGAACCGCAGGCCCTGGGTGCCGATGCCGAGGGTGCGGTCGGCCCACACGACCATCAGCGCGACGAACCCGCCGCCCGCGGCCGACTGCAGCGCGCACACGACCGTCATCGTCCGCACGCCGCCGTGGTGCAGCAGGAACCGCAGGCCCACCCGGACGTCGTCCAGCACCGCCCGCACGGTCGTGGCCTGCCGCTCGCGGGACGGGTCGCTCATCGCGCGGCCGATCGCGCGCACCAGCAGCGCGGAGGCCACGAAGCTGAGCGCGTCGACGACGAGCAGGTCGTGCGGCGCGAGGACGCCGAGCGCGGTGGCCGCGGCCGGCGGTGCCACGACCTCGACGACGCTGGCGACCGACCAGACGGCGGCGTTCGCGACCGGCAGCCGGGCACGGCCGACGAGCACCGGGAGGGCGCCGAAGTTCGCGCCGTCGAAGAAGGTGAACACCGCCTGCGCGGCGAACGCGGCGGCCAGCACGTGGGGCACGGTCAGGGCGCCGCACCAGGCCGCCACCGGCACCGAGCCGATGACGACGGCGTTGACGACGTCGGCGGCGACCATCACGCGCTGGCGGTCCCAGCGGTCGGTGAGCGCACCTGCGAGCAGCCCGAACAGCAGGTAGGGCAACGCTTCCAGCGCGGTGACCGACGCCGTGAGCCAGGCCGAGCCGCTGAGCCGGTAGACCAGCACGGGCATCGCGACGACGGTGGCGGTGGCGCCGGCGAGGCTGATGATGCGCGCGGCGAAGTAGCGGCGGAAGTCGGCGTCGTCGCGCAGCATCGTCCGCAGGCCGTCGCTCACGCGGGCCGCCCGAGCGGGAGGTCGGCCGCGAGGACGACGAAGTCCACGCCGTCGTAGGGCACCTGCACCGGCAGCTCGCCGAAGCCGAGGCGGCGGTAGAACCCGCGCGCCGGGTTCGCGCCGGTCTGGGTCGTGAGGACGGCGCGGGGGTGCGGCCGGTCGGCGAGCAGGTCCCGCACGAGCTCGCGGCCGAGGCCCTGGCCGTGGTGGCGCGGGTCGACGTGCACCGACACCACCTCGAACGCGCCGTCGAGCAGGTCGACGCAGCCGGCCTCGGTCATCGCGCCGCGCACCCAGGTGTCCCACCACGAGCCGGGCAGCGCGTCCGCCCCGTAGGCGAACCCGGCCAGGCGGCTGTCGCGGTGCACGCCGACGACCCGGAAGCCCGGGCGCGCGGCGTGCTGCGGGTACGGCGGCGGGCCGTCGTCGGGCCCGCCCTCCCCGGTGGCCTCGGCGACCGTGCGCAGCGCGGCGTTCTGCAGCGCCCGCGCCTCGACCGCGCGGGCGAGCAGGTCGAACGGCTCAGCCACGGTCGGCCCCTGGCTGGCCGGCGAGCTGGCCGGCGAGCTGGCCGGCGCGGACGACGACGGTGGCGCCGTCGGGGTCGCGCACCGTGAGGGCGTCGTCGTCCCCCTCGTCCGCGTCGGCGTGCCCGGCAGCCCGGAGGCGCTGCACCACCAGGTCCAGCGGCTCCTCGGTGACGAGCACCAGCCGGCTGGCCAGCGCCTCGCGGGGTGCACCGTCCGGACCGACCGCCGGTGCCGTCGTCCGGTCGCCCGGGACGACGTCGGTGAGGTCCGCGAGCCCGAGCACCTCGACGAAGCGGCGGTAGCGGTCGACGTCCGGCGTCACGACCTCGGCGCGCACGCGCCAGCGCGGGTCGGCGCCGGACGGGTCCTGCCGCTGGTAGCCGTGCAGGTCGCTCGAGCGTTCGTCGAGCTGCACCTGGCGGCCGTCGGGGTCGGTGACGACCAACACCCGCCCGTAGGCCTCGTCGTACACGACCGCGTCGTCGAAACCGTTGGCGCGCAACGACTCCGCGAGCGCGTCGGCGTCGGTGCACTCGGCCGAGTAGGTGGTGCGCCCGGCCGGCTGCTGCGTCTCGCTGGTGGGTGCGGCGTGCACGGCCACCATGCCGCCCGCGCCGGCGACGAGGTCGACCCAGCCGCCGTCGTCCGACGCGACGCGCGGCGCGAGCCCGAGCAGCTCGAAGAACGCGCGCGCCGCCCCGACGTCGTCGGTGAACCGCACCGGTCGCAAGGTCACGTCGCTCATGCTGCCCCTCCCCGGGCGTCGAGGTACTCCCCCAGAGCCTGCTCGACCAGCGCCGACAGGCTCGTGCTCTCGTCGACCGCGCGGTGCTTGACGCGCCGGACGAGGTCGGGCGGCAGGTACACGTTGAACTGCACCTTCGGGACGGGGTCGACGGCTGGCGGGCTCATGGCTATATTGCTAGCACTCTAGCCGGGCGACCGTCAACGCCCGGCGACGGACGGAGGACGAGATGCGCCTGGACCACGTGGGGATCGTGCTGGCCACCGACGAGCAGGTCGAGGAGGTCGCGCGGTTCTTCTCGACCGTGCTGGGCCTGCCGGTCAGCGGCGAGCCGTCCGGCGGGTACGCCGAGGTCCACGCGGGTGGCTCGACGATCGCGCTGCACCGCGGGCTGATGCGCGACGACCTGCTCGCGCCGCACGGCGGGACGCTGCTGCAGCTCGCCTGCGACGACGCCACCGCCGCAGTCGACCAGGTCCGCGCGCGCGGCGGCGACGTCGTGCTCGAGCCCACCGTCACCGACTGGGGCAGCACCACCGCCTACGTCCGGGGCCCGCACGGCGTCCTCGTCGAGCTCTCCTCCTGACCCACCGACCGGAGCCGGGCGGGCGCACCCGCGTCTGAACGGGCAGGCCCCGCCCCAGTTCCTGTCGGTGCGGCGGCCTGTGGACGACGCCAGCGCCGAGCCGGGCCGCCGGGCCAGCCTGGTCCGGTGCACGTGGACCCGGTGGTGCTGCTGGCTCGCGCAGGAGGCGCCGCCCACCTGCGCGACCTCGACCACCTCGTGCCACGCGCCACGTTGGCCGCAGCCGTCGAGCGAGGGGACGTCGTCCGGCTGGCCCGCGGGCGGTACGGGCTACCGCACGCACCAGACCCTCGACGAGCGGCCGTGCGGCTGGCGGGCGTCCTGTCGCACGAGAGCGCTGCGGCGCACTGGGGCATCGACCTGCCGTCTCGCACCCAGGACGTGCACGTCACGGTCCCCCGCGGTCGGTCGCACCAGAAGGCGGAGGGCGCGCACCTGCACTGGGCGGACCTGGCACCGTCCGACGTGCGCGGCCTCGCGACCTCACCGCTGCGGACGGTGCTCGACCTCGCCCGCACCCGACCGGTGGGCACTGGTCTGGCCGCCGCCGACAGCGCCGTGCGCCAGCGGCTCGTGCTGCCGGCCGACCTGCGCGCCGCCGCGGACCTGCTGCGTGGTCGTGGCTGCGGCCGAGCCCGCCGGGTGGCGCAGTGGGTCGACCCGCGAGCGGAGTCACCGCTCGAGTCGGCCACGCGCGCCGTCGTCCTGGGCGCCGGCATCAAGGGGTTCGAGCCGCAGGTGGAGGTCTTCCACGACGACGCGTTCGTCGCCCGGCTCGACCTCGGCGACCGACGGCGCAAGCTCGGCGTCGAGTCCGACGGCTTCGCCTTCCACTCCGCGCGCTCGGCCCTGACGAACGACTGCCGCCGGCACACCGCGCTCGTGCTGGCGGGTTGGCGCGTCGTGCGCTTCACGTGGGAGCAGGTGGTCCTCGACCCGGACGCCGTGGCCGAGGCGGTGCGCCGTCTCGTGCGCCGAGGCTGACCGTGGCGCAGGCACATCGGGGGGTGCGTGCCCACAGGGAGCACGGACCGGCCTGTCTGCCTGCCCTGCGGTCAGAAGAGGACGGTGGCGAAGGTGCCGGAGCGCTCGAAGCCCACCCGCGCGTACGCCGCCAGCGCGCGGTGGTTGTAGTCGTTGACGTACAGCGACACCACGGGAGCGTCCTCGCGCAGCGCCGCGGTCACCACCGCGGCCATGGCCGGCGCCGCGAGGCCCTGACCGCGCCAGCGCGGGTCGACCCACACGCCGTGCACCTGGGCCACCGTCGAGCTCACCGACCCCAGGTCGGCCTTGAACACGATCTCGCCGGACGGCGCCCGCCGCACGAAGGTCCGCCCCTGGCGCAGCAGCTCGGCCACCCGCCGCCGGTAGGACAGCCCGCCGTCGGCGCCCACCGGCGAGTACCCGACCTCCTCGGTGAACATCGCGACGGACGCCGGCAGCACCGTGAGCAGGTCGTCCGGCGTCGCGCGGTGCACCGCCGGATCGGCCGGGACGTCGGGAGCGCGGTCGATGGTGAACAGCGGCTGCCGCTCGCGCACCTCGCGGGCCCGCCAGCCCGACCCCTGCAGGCGCGACCAGATCCCGAGCACCGCGTCGGCGTCGCCGAACAGCGACGAGTAGGGCGCCCCGCTGCGGCGAGCCCGGCTGGCGAAGGCGTCCATCGCCGCCTCGGAGCGCACCTCGATGGGGATCAGGTTGGCGCCCGACCAGCACGCGGAGACCAGCCGGCCCTGCTCGAACAGCCCCCACAGCTCGCCGCCGAGCCGCACCGGCTCGCTGCCGACGAGCTCGACCCGCTCGGCCACCATGACGTTGGCGACGGGGTCATGCGCGCACAGCTCGAGCACCGCGTCGCGGTCGTGACGCTCGAGGGTCCGCAGAGCGGTGGCGGTGCGCAGCACGCGCTCAGCGTGCCGTGAAGAGGCCGCGTGTGTCGACCGCCGAACGCGTCACGAGACGCTGACGCTGGGCTCCCCCTCGGCGTCCATCGTCTCGGCGATGCGCATGGCCTCCTCGATGAGGGTCTCGACGATCAGCGCCTCCGGCACGGTCTTGACGACCTCGCCCTTGACGAAGATCTGGCCCTTGCCGTTGCCGGACGCCACGCCGAGGTCGGCCTCGCGCGCCTCGCCGGGACCGTTGACGACGCAGCCCATGACCGCGACGCGCAGCGGCACCTCGAGCCCGTCGAGCCCGGCGGTGACCTCCTCGGCCAGCTTGTAGACGTCGACCTGCGCCCGGCCGCACGAGGGGCACGACACGATCTCGAGCTTGCGCGGCCGCAGGTTCAGCGACTGCAGGATCGCGATGCCGACCTTGACCTCCTCGACGGGAGGCGCCGACAACGAGACGCGGATCGTGTCGCCGATCCCCTTCGACAGCAGCGCGCCGAAGGCGGTCGCGGACTTGATCGTGCCCTGGAACGCGGGGCCCGCCTCGGTGACACCGAGGTGCAGCGGCCAGTCCCCGCGCTCGGCGAGCAGCTCGTAGGCGCGCACCATGACCACCGGGTCGTTGTGCTTCACCGAGATCTTGAAGTCGTGGAAGTCGTGCTCCTCGAAAAGCGACGCCTCCCACACGGCCGACTCCACGAGCGCCTCGGGCGTCGCCTTGCCGTACTTCTCGAGCAGCCGCGGGTCGAGCGACCCGGCGTTGACGCCGATGCGGATCGAGACGCCGGCGTCCTTGGCCGCCTTGGCGATGTCGGCCACCTGGTCGTCGAACTTGCGGATGTTGCCGGGGTTGACCCGGACGGCGGCGCAGCCCGCCTCGATCGCGGCGAACACGTACTTGGGCTGGAAGTGGATGTCGGCGATCACCGGGATCTGCGACTTGCGCGCGATCGCGGGCAGCGCCTCGGCGTCGTCCTGGCTGGGGCAGGCCACCCGCACGATGTCGCAGCCGGCCGCGGTGAGCTCGGCGATCTGCTGCAGCGTGGCGTTGACGTCGGTGGTGGGCGTCGTGGTCATCGACTGCACGCTGACCGGGGCGTCGCCGCCGACGTCGACCGTCCCGACCTTGATCTTGCGCGAGGGACGACGCGGGGCCAGCACCGGCGGCGGGGCGGCGGGCATGCCGAGGGAGACGCTCATGCCTCCAGTATCGCTCGCCGTCGGCGACGCGCCCGCACGAGGTGGTTCAGCCGCCCAGGCGCACGGGGTTGACGATGTCGGCGTAGATCAGCAGCACCGACATCAGGATCAGCACGGTGCTCATGGCGTACGCCACCGGCAGCAGCCGGGCGACGTCGGTGGGGCCGGGGTCCGGACGACGGCGCACGCGGGCCACGGTGCGCCGGATCCCCTCCCACAGCGCCCCGGCCACGTGACCGCCGTCCAGCGGCAGCAGCGGGACCAGGTTGAAGACGAAGAGCGCGAGGTTCAACGAGGCCAGCAGGCCGAGGAAGAACGAGATCCGCTCGCGCGGCGTGTTCACGAACGGGATGTCGTCGCTGCTGGCGATCTCGCCCGCGGCGCGGGTCACGCCGACGACGCTGATCGGACCGTTGGGGTCGCGCTCGCCCGACCCGAAGGCGGCCTGCACGACGCCGACCATCTTCTGCGGGATGCGCACGATGACGCCGGCGGTCTGCCAGAGCGCGCTGCCCAGGGCACCGGGCACCTCTGTCACCGGCTGGCGCACCATGCCCAGCTCGGGCGAGATGCCGAGGAAGCCCACCGAGGTCGTCGGCGTCGAGCCGTCGGCGCGCACCACCGGCTCGCCCTGGTCGTCGAGCACCGGTCGCTGGCTCACCGGGATCGTCGCCTGCAGCGTCAGCTGCTGCCCGGCGCGCTCGACGACGAGTTGCACGGTGCGGCCGCCGGAAGCCCGGATCGCCTGCTGCGCGTCGGCCCAGCTGCCGATGCTCTTGCCGTCGTAGCGCACCAGGCGGTCACCAGGTTGCAGACCGGCGGCTGCCGCGGGGGCCGACGCGTCGGACGCCTGGCACGGCCGGTCGGCCGTGCCGGCGGGCAGGATGCACTCGCTGACCGTCGAGACGTTCGTGGTGGAGCCGAGGGTGCCCAGGCCGCACATCGTCACCACCAGCAGGACGACGGCGATCAGCAGGTTCATCGTCGGGCCGCCGAGCATGACGACGACCTTGCGCGGCACCGTCAGCTTGTAGAAGACGCGCCCCTCGTCGCCCGGCTGGATCTCCTCGAGCGACTGCTTGCGCGCCTCGTCGACCATCAGGCCCATGCGCCCGGTGGACGTCGCGCGCACGAACCGTGGGTCGGTCCCGGGCTTGGGCGGGAACATGCCGATCATCCGGATGTAGCCGCCGAGCGGGATGCCCTTGATGCCGTACTCGGTCTCGCCGCGGCGGCGCGACCAGATCGTCGGGCCGAAGCCGACCATGTACTGCGTGACCTTGACCCCGAACTTCTTGGCCGGCACCAGGTGCCCGATCTCGTGCAGCCCGATGGACGCGCCGATGCCGAGGACGAACACCACGACGCCGAGCGTCCACGCGAGAGCGGTCACGCGTCCAGGATCGCACGCGCTCGCGCACGCGCCCACGTCTCGGCGTCCAGGACGTCGTCGAGCGAGAGCTCGCCGGCCGGCGCCTCGTGCTCGTCGACGACCCGGGCCACGGTGTCGACGATGGCGGTGAACCGGATCCGTCCCGCGTGGAACGCCTCGACGCACTCCTCGTTGGCCGCGTTGTAGACCGCCGGGTACGTCGAGCCCGCCGAGCCCGCGCGGCGGGCCAGGGCCACGGCCGGGAAGGCCTCGTCGTCCAGCGGGAGGAACTCCCAGGTGCTGGCCGTCGTCCAGTCGCAGGCCGCCGCGGCGCCGGGCACGCGGTCGGGCCAGCCCAGGCCGAGGGCGATGGGCAGGCGCATGTCCGGCGGCGAGCACTGCGCGAGGGTCGACCCGTCGGTGAACTCGACCATCGAGTGCACGACCGACTGCGGGTGCACGACGACGTCCACGCGCTCGAACGGCAGGTCGAAGAGCAGGTGCGCCTCGATCACCTCCAGCCCCTTGTTGACCAGGGTGGCGGAGTTCGTCGTGACCATCAGGCCCATGTCCCACGTGGGGTGCGCGAGCGCCTCGGCCGGCGTGACGTCGTGCAACGACTCGCGCGGTCGCCCGCGGAACGGCCCGCCGCTGGCGGTCAGCACCAGCCGCTGCACCTCCTCGGCGCGCCCGCCGCGCAGGCACTGCGCCAGCGCCGAGTGCTCCGAGTCGACCGGCACGATCTGGCCAGGCGCGGCGGCGGCCTTGACCAGCGGGCCGCCGACGATGAGCGACTCCTTGTTGGCCAGCGCCAGGGTGCTGCCGGCGCCCAGGGCGGCCAGCGTGGGATCGAGCCCGATCGAGCCGGTCATGCCGTTGAGCACCACGTCGTCGCCGCGGGCCGCGACGGACGACGCCGCGCCGGGCCCGCTCAGCACCTCGGCCGTCGAGCCGGCGGCGGCGAGCGCCGAGCGCAGGTCGTCGGCGCGGTCGTCACGGGCGACGGCGACCTGCTCGACGCCGAGGTCGGCCGCCTGGCGGGCCAGCAGCCCGACGTCCGCACCGCCGGCCGCGAGCGCGGTGACGCGGAACCGCTCGGGGTTGCGCGTGATGACGTCGACCGCCTGCGTGCCGACCGACCCGGTGGACCCCAGCAGGACGACGCTCCGGCTCATGCGGCCAGAGTTTCACGCCTCCGGCCGAGGCGGTGCACCGCCCAGAAGGCGCCGGCCACGAGCAGGACGTCGCCGACGCTGAAGACGTTGGCGAGCGGCAGCGGCTGCGGCCAGGCGAAGACGTCGCCCAGCCACGGCAGCACGGGGTCGTGGACGACGCCGGAGTTGACGAAGCCCTCGCCCGGCGAGAGCCCGGCCGCGGCCAGGGCCTTGGCCGAGGCGGGCAGGGTGCCGCCGTTGAGCGCGATGGTGACGCCGTTGGCCAGACCGCCCAGCGCGATGACCCAGATGCCGGGCACCTCGCGGTTGACCCAGACGAACCAGCCGGCGAGCAGGTAGGACACGACGTGGACGACGGCCGCGGCCCACCCGAGGTCCGGGCCCTCGATGGCGAGCACCTGCAGGGCCAGCGCGACCCAGAGCAGCCAGCTGCGCTGCAGCGTCACGCCGCCGAGCGCGGCCCAGCGGCCGCCGCTCAGCGGGACGGTCAGGACGGCGAGCGCCACCAGCGCGAGGACGAGCACGACGTCACGCCAGCCCGGGACCGCTCGCGACCGAGCGCAGGTGGGGGTGGGCGGAGCCGACGGTCTCGAGGTGGCCCGCGGGGTGGTTCGGGACGACGGCCGGGATCGGGCCGGACGACGGCACCGCGGTGAGGGCGGGGGCCACGCCGTGCGGCTGCGCGGTCTCGGACTCCAGCAGCAGGTCACGGCGCAGCCAGGCGGTCATCAGGTCGCGGTCCATGGGACGGCCGAGGTGGTAGCCCTGCACGGCGTCGCAGTCCAGCTCGCGCAGCCGCTCGACGTGGGCCTGGCTCTCGACGCCCTCGGCCACGACGGACAGGCCCAGGTTGTGGGCGAGCTCGATGATCGAGCGCACCAGGACGTCGTCGCGGGCGATGACCCCCATCGACTGAACGAAGCTGCGGTCGATCTTGAGCTCGTCGACGTCGAGGCGCTGCAGGTAGGCCAGCGAGGAGTAGCCGGTGCCGAAGTCGTCGACGGCGATCCGGATGCCCTCCTGGCGCAGCTCGTGCAGGATCTGGCCGGCCCGGCGCGGGTCGCCCATGATGCTGGACTCGGTGACCTCGACGGTGAGCTGGCCGGCGCCGACGCCGTGGCGGCGCAGCGCGTGCCGCAGCCGCTCGGGCAGGCTGAGGTCGGCCAGCTGGCGGGCCGAGAGGTTCACCGACACCCGGCAGGCCAGGCCGATCGAGCTCCAGCTGGCGAGCGCGGCCAGGGTCTCCTCGAGCACCAGGTCGGTGACCTGGTCGATCAGGCCGGCGTGCTCGGCGAGGGCGATGAACTCCTCGGGGGCGATGGCGCCGCGCGTGGGGTGCTCCCAGCGGGCGAGCGCCTCGGCGCCCGAGACCCGGCCGCCGACGAGCGCGACCTGCGGCTGGAAGTGCACCGAGATCTGGCCGTGGTCGATGGCGTCGCGCAGGTCGGCCAGCAGGCTGAGCCGCTCGGGCGTGGTCGGGGCGGCGTCGACGTCGTACAGGCACCAGCGGGCCCGGTCGCGCTTGGCCTCGTACAGGGCGATGTCGGCCCGCTGCATCAGCGTCGTGACGTCCAGGCCCGGCTCGGCCATGGCGATGCCGACGCTGGCCTGGATCACCAGGCGCGTGCCGCCCACCTGCAGCGGCCGCACGATGTCGGCGAGCAGGCCCTCGGCCGCGGCGCCCGCGTCGTCGGCGCCCACGCCGGGCAGGGCGACCGCGAACTCGTCGCCGCCCAGCCGGGCGACGCAGCCGCCGTCCCCGCCGGCGTGCTGGATCCGCCGTCCGACGGCCTGGATGACGCGGTCGCCCACCTGGTGGCCGAGCGTGTCGTTGATGTCCTTGAAGTGGTCGAGGTCGATCATCAGCACGGCGAGCGGGTCACCCGTGCGGGCCGCGGCGCCGAGCAGCCGCTCGGTGCGGCCGAAGAAGCGCTCGCGGTTGCCCAGGCCCGTCAGCGCGTCGCGCATGGCCTGGGTCTGCCGGGCCACGGCCAGGGCGGCCGAGCGCCGGACGGCGAGCACCGGCAGGGCGAGCAGCGGGAGCATCCAGCCGCTGGTCTGGGCCAGCACGGCCGCTGCGGGCGCGAGGCCGAGCAGGACGCTGGAGGTCTCGAGCTTGAACGCGAGGTCGTCGCGCAGCATCTCGAGCACCGGCTGGTCGCTGGCCAGGGCCACGACCACGGCGACCAGGCCGTTGTTGATCATGACGAAGGTGAAGCCCGCCACGAGCGAGGCGATCAGGTCGGTGGCGCGGAAGTCCGTGAAGCCGCCCAGCAGGTCGTGGCCCGCGACGGCGCAGAACGCCGCGCGGGCCGCGACCAGGGAGATCGCGTACTGACCGAAGTTGAACGCGACCTTGACCGGGCTGCGGCGCGTGCGCAGGTCGTCGACGGCGACGGCCAGCGTGTGCACGAGCAGCAGCAGGGCGAACGGCCCGGTCGCGACCATCGCGACGGCGAAGGTCGTCGACATCGTGACGTCGGACGTCTCGTCGTCGCCCCGCGCGACCGGGATCGGCGTCAGCTCCCCCAGCAGCAGCCCGACGGCGAGCAGCCAGACCGGCTTCGGCGTGCTCGAGAGCAGGCCGGGCAGGTCCGAGAAGCGCAGCGCGAGTGCGGCCAGGACCGTGCCGAGCACGGTCACCGCGGCGACGTAGACGCCGAGGCGGGAGGGACGCATGGGTGGGGTGATCAGCAGATGCCGACGGCCGGGGCCGTCAGATCCACTTGTAGCCCGGGGTGCGGGCGTCGTCGTCGGTGCGGAGCTCGGTCGCCATGCCGATCACCACCACTTGGAGCCGGCGCCCAGCACCGACACCAGGGCGATCACGGGCAGGACGCTCGCGCTCCAACGGACGACGGTGGAGGTTGGTGACTTCTTCATCTGTGCTCCTCGGTGGAGGTCGACCCAGTCCCCGTTCGCTGGGTTGCTGAGAGCGATTAGAGCGGCACTCAGCGTCACTGCGCAGCACAATACGAAATCTTGCTCCCGCAGAGTGATCGGATCACCCGATCAGCGCAGCGCGAACCGGAGCGGACCCGCCCGAACCGGACGCGACAGCGGTTCGCCGTGCGTGCTACGTGCTCGCGGACGGCGTCCGATGGGCCGTCCGGGTGACGGCCGCGATGACGTCGGCCGGACCCGTCACGGAGCGATGCCGACGTACTTCGTCTCGAGGTACTCCTCGATGCCCTCGGCGCCGCCCTCGCGGCCGAAGCCGCTGGCCTTGACCCCGCCGAACGGCGCCGCCGGGTTGGACACGACGCCCTGGTTGATGCCGACCATGCCGGTCTCCAGGCCCTCGGCCACGGCGAGCGCGCGCGACAGGTCGCGGGTGAACGCGTAGGCGACCAGCCCGTACTCGGTGTCGTTGGCCAGGGCGAGCGCCTCGTCGTCCGTCGAGAACGTCGTGATCGGCGCGACCGGGCCGAAGATCTCCTCGTCGAACACCCGGGCCTCGGTCGGGACGCCGGAGAGCACCGTGGGCTCGAAGTAGAAGCCGCGGTCGCCGGTGGGGCCGCCGCCGACCAGCACCTTGCCGCCGCGGTCGACGGCGTCCTGGACGAGCTCCTCGACCTTGTCGCGCTGCGTGCCGTCGATCAGCGGGCCGACGTCGACGCCGTCGTCCGTGCCGCGGCCGACCGTGAGGGCGCCCATGCGCTCGGCCAGCCGGCGCGAGAACTCCTCGGCGACCTGCTCGTGGACGACGAACCGGTTGGCGGCGGTGCACGCCTCGCCGATGTTGCGCATCTTGGCGAGCATGGCGCCGTCGACGGCGCGGTCGAGGTCGGCGTCGCCGAAGACGAGGAACGGCGCGTTGCCGCCGAGCTCCATCGACACGCGCAGCAGGCCCTCGGCCGACTGCTCGACGAGCCGGCGGCCGATCGGCGTCGAGCCGGTGAAGGTGAGCTTGCGCAGGCGGGGGTCGCGGATCAGCGGCTCCATGACGTCGCCGGTGCTGGACGTCGTCACGACGTTGAGCACGCCGTCCGGAAGCCCGCACTCGGTGAGGATGCCGGCGAGGGCGTACATCGTGAGCGGGGTCTGCGACGCCGGCTTGACCACCATCGTGCAGCCGGCCGCGATGGCGGGCCCGATCTTGCGGGTGCCCATGGCCAGCGGGAAGTTCCAGGGCGTGATCATCAGGCACGGGCCGACCGGCTGCTTCATGGTGAGCAGCCGCGTGGCGCCGTTCGGCGCGGTCGACCAGCGGCCGGCGATGCGCACCGACTCCTCGGAGAACCAGCGGAAGAACTCGGCGCCGTAGGTGATCTCGGCCTTGGACTCCTTGAGCGGCTTGCCCATCTCGAGGGTCATCAGCAGGGCGAGGTCGTCGGCCCGCTCGGTGACCAGCTCGAAGGCCTTGCGCAGGATCTCGCCGCGGTCGCGCGGGGGCGTCGCAGCCCAGTCCGCCTGCGCGGCGACGGCGGCGTCCAGGGCGGCCGTCCCGTCGGCGACGGACGCGTCGGCCACCGCGGTCAGCACGTCCTCGGTCGAGGGGTCGACGACGTCCAGCGTCGCGCCGCCCGACGCCGCCCGCCACTCCCCCCCGACGAACAGGCCCTGGGGCACGGCCTCGACGACACGACGCTCGTCCTGCTGGGTCACCGGGTTCCTCCTGCTCGTCGGGTGCGTGGGTCGGGCTGCGACCTCGACGCTAGTCCAGGTGCTGCCGCCGTCCGGCGTCACAGTGTCAACCCGGCCGGGCCGGCAGCCGCACAGTGGCGCCTCGTCGCGACGGCCCGCGAACTAGTCTGCGAACCATGACCGATCTGCGCGAGCCCACCAGCCCCGCCGTCGTCGACGGCCTGCCCCAGCGTCGTCAGCTGGTGACCGAGATCCCCGGGCCGCGCTCGCGCGCGCTGCACGCCCGCAAGCAGGCCGCCGTGGCCGACGGCGTCGGCACCACGCTCCCGGTGTACGTCGAGCGGGCCGGGGGCGGCGTCGTGGTGGACGTCGACGGCAACACCCTCGTCGACCTCGGCTCGGGCATCGCGGTGGTCAACGTGGGCAACGCCAACCCGCGGGTCGCCGCGCGCGTGCGCGAGCAGGTCGAGCAGTTCACCCACACCTGCTTCATGGTGACGCCGTACGAGGAGTACGTGCAGGTCTGCGAGGCGCTGGCCCGGCTCACGCCCGGCGACCACGCCAAGAAGTCCGCGCTGTTCAACTCCGGCGCCGAGGCCGTCGAGAACGCCGTGAAGATCGCCCGTCAGGCCACCGGCCGTGACGCCGTCGTGGTGTTCGACCACGCGTACCACGGGCGCACCAACCTCACGATGGCCATGACGGCCAAGTCGATGCCGTACAAGCACGGCTTCGGCCCGTTCGCCGGCGAGGTCTACCGCGCGCCGATGAGCTACCCGTACCGCGAGCCCGCGCCGATCACCGGCGAGCAGGCCGCGCGCCGCGCCATCTCGGTGGTCGACAAGCAGGTCGGCGCCGACGCCGTGGCCTGCGTCGTGATCGAGCCCGTGCAGGGCGAGGGCGGGTTCGTCGTCCCGGCGCCGGGATTCCTGCCCACGATCGCGGCGTGGTGCCGCGAGAACGGCGTCGTGTTCGTCGCCGACGAGATCCAGACCGGCTTCGGCCGCACCGGGACGATGTTCGCCTGCGACGACGAGGGCGTCGTCCCCGACCTCATCACGACGGCCAAGGGCATCGCGGGTGGCCTGCCGCTCGCGGCGGTCACGGGCCGGGCCGAGCTGATGGACGCCGTCCACGTCGGCGGGCTCGGCGGCACCTACGGCGGCAACCCGGTGGCCTGCGCGGCCGCGCTCGGGGCCATCGAGGCGCTCGAGCAGGACGACCTGGCGGGCCGGGCCCGCGCCATCGGCGAGACCATGCTCGCCCGGCTGCGCGACCTGGCCGCCGAGCACCCGCAGATCGGCGACGTCCGCGGCCGCGGGGCGATGGTGGCGGTCGAGCTCGTGACGCCCGGCACCACCGACCCCGACCCGGCCGAGGCGGCGCGGATCAGCGCGGCCTGCCACCAGCAGGGCGTCATCACCCTCACCTGCGGCACCTACGGCAACGTGCTGCGCTTCCTGCCCCCGCTGGTGATCGACGACGAGCTGCTGGCCGACGGGCTCGACGTCATCGCGGCCGCCGTCGCCGGGGCCTGAGGCCGTGACCGCCGTCGAGACCTCGCGCACCGGCGTCGACCCGTCGCGGCTGGCGCGGCTGCACCAGCGCGAGCTCGACCGGTTCGTGGCCGAGCGGCCGCGCTCGGCGGCGCTGTTCGCGCAGGCGCAGGAGCACCTGCACGGCGGCGTGCCGATGTCGTGGATGTCGAAGTGGCCCGGGCCGTTCCCGGTGTACGTCGACAGCGCGCAGGGCGCGCACTTCCGCTGCGTCGACGGCGTCGACCACGTCGACCTGTGCCTGGGTGACACCGGCGCGATGGTCGGCCACTCCCCCGAGGCCACGGTGCGCCGCGTGCGCGAGCAGGTCGGCCGGGGCATCACGGCGATGCTGCCGACGGCCGACGCCGCGGTCGCCGCCGGCGAGCTCGCGCGGCGGTTCGGCCTGCCGCGCTGGCAGTTCACGCTGTCGGCCACCGACGCCAACCGCCACGTGATCCGGTACGCGCGGCACCTCACCGGCCGGCGCAAGGTGCTCGTCGTCGACTGGTGCTACCACGGCACCGTCGACGAGACCTTCGCGACGCTCGAGGACGGCCAGGTCGTGGCCCGGCGCGGCAACATCGGCGCGCCGGTTCCGCCGTCCGAGACCAGCGTGGTGGTGCCGTTCAACGACGTCGAGGCGCTGCGCCTTGCCCTCGCGGGCGGCGACGTCGCGTGCGTCCTGCTCGAGCCGGCCATGACCAACATCGGCATCGTCCTGCCGGACGACGGGTACCACGACGAGCTCCGGCGGCTGACCCGCGAGCACGAGGTGCTGCTCGTGGCCGACGAGACGCACACGCTCTGCGCCGGTCCCGGCGGCTGCACCCGCGCGTGGGGCCTCGACCCGGACGTCGTCGTGGTCGGCAAGACGATCGGCGGCGGCATCCCGGCCGGCGCCTTCGGCTTCACCGACGAGCTGTCGCGGCGGATCGACCGCGCGGTCGAGCTCGAGGACATCGACGTGGGCGGTGTCGGCGGCACCCTCGCCGGCAACGCGCTCTCGCTCGCGGCCGTCGCCACGACGCTCACCGAGGTGCTGACCGACGTCGCGTTCGAGCAGATGGAGGCGCTCGCGGTGCGCTGGACCGCGGGCGTGCAGGGCGTGCTCGACGAGACCGGCCTGCCCTGGCACGTGACCCGGATCGGCTGCCGCGCCGAGTACGCGTTCTCGCCCACGCCCCCGCGCGACGGCGCCGAGGCCGCGGCGGCCGACGACTTCGCGCTGCAGCAGCACCTGCACCTGCACGCGCTCAACCGCGGGCTGCTGCTGACGCCGTTCCACAACATGGCGCTGATGAGCCCGGCGACGACAGAGGCGGACGTCGACCGGCACACCGAGGCGTTCGCGGAGTGCGCGCGCGAGCTGGTGGCCGCAGACTGAGGGCGTGCCAGCCGCTCTCGTCGACGTCGACGGCACGCTCGTCGACACCAACTACCTGCACGTCCTCGCCTGGACGCGCTCGTTCGCCGAGCACGACCTGCACCCGCCGACCTGGCTCGTCCACCGGCACATCGGCATGGGCGGCGACCAGCTGGTCGCGGCGGTCACGGACCAGGACGTCGAGCGTCGGCTGGGCGACTCGCTGCGCGACGGCTGGAAGGCGCAGTTCGACCCGCTGCTCGACGAGGTGCGACTGCTGCCCGGCGCGGTCGAGCTGCTGAAGGCGTTGCGCGACAAGGGCTGGACGGTCGTCCTAGCGAGCTCGGGCAAGCCCGAGCACACCGAGAAGGCACTCGACCTGCTCGGCGACCGCGGGCTGGTCGACGGCTGGACGACGTCCGAGGACGTCGACACCTCCAAGCCCTCCCCGGAGCTCCTCCAGGTGGCCCTGGACCAGGTCGACGAGCGCACCGGCGTAGTCGTCGGCGACTCGGTCTGGGACGTCGAGAGCGCGCGGCGCTGCGACCTGCCGAGCGTCGGGCTGCGAACGGGAGGCTTCGGCGTGGCCGAGCTGCGCGAGGCCGGGGCGCACGAGGTGCACGACGACCTGGTGACGCTGCGGGCGGCGCTGGACAGCAGCCTGCTGGGCGACCCAGAAGCCCTGCAGCGCAACGGCTAGAGCGACCGAGCGCGACGCCTAGCGCTCGGTCGGCGTCTGCTCGCGCAACCCCCACGGCGAGCCGTAGCCGTCCCGCAGCAGGTCGAGGAACGGCACGGCGTCGAAGGCCTCGGGCCCCAGCACCCCCGCGCCCGTCCAGGTGCCGGCAGCCAGCAGCTCGAGCGCGACGACCGGGTTGACCGCGGTCTGCCACACGACGCACTGGGCGCCGTACTCGCGCATGGCCCACTCGTTGTCGACCACGTGGTGCAGGTAGACCTCGCGCGGCTGCCCGTCCTTGCCGGTGCCGGTGACCCAGAGCCCGGCGCAGGTCTTGCCGTGCATGCGGTCGCCGAGCGTGGCGGGGTCGGGCAGGCAGGCGGCGACGACGTCGCGCGGGCTGACCTCGACGCCACCGGCGCGCACCTTCTCGGTGCCGTCGAGGCCGAGCTTGTGCAGCGTGCGCAGGACGTCGATGAACTCCTCGCCGAGCCCGTACTTGAAGGTGACCCGCTGCGCGTCGAGCCACCGCGGCATGAGGAGCACCTCCTCGTGCTCGACGTTGACGCACTCGACCGGCCCGATGCCCTCGGGGAAGTCGAACACCTCGGGCTCGCTGAACGGCGGGGTCGTGAACCAGCCGCGGCCCTTCTCCCACACCACCGGCGGGTTGAGGCACTCCTCGATCGTCGTCCAGATCGAGAACGACGGCGCGAACTCGTAGCCGTCGACCGTGAGGTTCGCGCCGTCGCGCGTGCCGAGCTCGTCGATCTCGCTGAACAGGTGGTCGCTGGCGTAGCGCGCGAACACGTCCGACAGCCCCGGCTCGACCCCCATGCCCACCAGGGCGAGGCGGCCGGCGGCCTCCCAGCGGTCGGCCACCGCGAACTGCTCGTCGCCGAGCTTGACTCCGGTGTCGCTGTGCGGGCGCTCGGGGTGCGGCCGCGACAGGCTCATGGCCATGTCGAGGTAGTGGGCGCCGGCCGCGAAGGCGCCGTCGAAGACCGGCATGACGAACCGCGGGTCGACCGCGTTCATCACGTGCGTGACCTGGTGCTCGCGGGCCAGCGCCGCGACCGAGTCCGCGGACGACGCGTCGACCCGCGCCGCCACCAGCCGGCCGTCGTCCCCCTCGCGGGCGTGGACGGCCGCGACCGTGCGCTCGGCACGGGCGAGGTCGTGGTCGCTGACGACGAGGCGGTCGAAGAACGGACGGCGGCCGGCGATCTTGGCGAAGGCGTCGCCCACGCCGCCGGAGCCGACGAGCAGGATGCGCATGACGGCGAGCCTAGTACCACCGATTTCGTCGCTTCAAGGCTCTGGACGAGCGAAAACCGTCGGGCTTACCCTCGCCCCCTACGGGATCCGTACTCGCAGCGTGCTGGTCCCCATCGCAGGAACGAGCCTCGGAGGGCGCGATGAGCGGCACCACGGTCGAACGGCAGAGCTACGAGTCCGGTGGCAAGGGTCTCAAGGGCGGGGCGCTGGGCCTGGTCTCCAGCATCGTCGTCGGGATGGCGAGCACGGCACCGGCGTACAGCCTGGCGGCCAGCCTCGGCTTCGTCGTCGCCACGACGGCCGGTGACGGCATCGTCGGGGTCAGGGCCCCCGCGATCATGCTCCTGGCCTTCGTCCCGATGTACTTCATCGCGGTCGCCTACTCCGAGCTCAACAAGGCGGAGCCCGACTGCGGGACGACGTTCACCTGGGCCGCGCGGGCCTTCGGGCCGCGGGTGGGCTGGCTCGGCGGCTGGGGCATCGTCGCCGCCGACGTCATCGTCATGGCCAACCTCGCCCAGATCGCCGGGTCGTACAGCTTCGAGCTGGTCGGCGCCGACGGCCTGGCCGACAGCGCGTTCTGGAGCACGGTCGCGGGCGTCGTCTGGATCCTGATCATGACCTACATCTGCTACCGCGGCATCGAGGTGTCGGCGCGGCTGCAGTACGGCCTGCTCGGCATCGAGGTCGCGGTGCTCGTGGTCTTCAGCATCTACGCGCTGGTGAAAGTCTACTCCGGCAACGCTCCTGAGGGTTCGCTGCACCCGAGCCTGACCTGGCTGCTGCCGACCGGGCTGCCGCTGAGCGCGGTCGTCACCGCGACGCTCATCGCGGTGTTCATCTACTGGGGCTGGGACACCGCGGTGGCGTGCAACGAGGAGTGCGACGACCCCGGCCGCACGCCCGGCCGCGCCGCCGTCATCTCCACCGTGCTGCTGCTGACGACGTACGCCATCGTCTCGATCGCGACCGTCGCCTTCGCCGGGGTCGGCACCGAGGGCATCGGTCTCGGCAACGAGGACAACGCAGACGACGTGTTCCGCGCCCTCGGCCAGACCGTCTTCGGCGACAGCCTGTTCGGCCACCTGATGGAGGGCCTGCTGGTCATCAGCGTGCTGACGTCGGCGTCGGCGTCCACCCAGACCACGATCCTGCCGACCGCCCGCACGACGCTGTCGATGAGCGCCTACCAGGCCATCCCGGCCCGGTTCGCCAAGATCCACCCGCGGTACCTGACGCCCACCGAGTCGACGATCTGGATGGGCGGGGTCTCGATCCTGTTCTACGTCGGCATGACGCTGGTGAGCGAGAACGTGCTGGCCGACTCGATCGCCGCGGTCGGGCTGCTGATCGCGTTCTACTACGGGCTCACCGGCTTCGCCTGCGTGTGGTTCTACCGCCGCACGCTGACGCGCACGCCGCGCGACCTGGTGATGCAGGGCGTCCTGCCGTTCCTGGGCGGCGTGATGCTGCTCGGCGCCTTCGTCATCGCGGCCAAGCTCTACTCGGCGTCCGACTACGGCGAGACGACCCTGTTCGGCATCGGCGGCGTCTTCCTGCTCGGTGTCGGGTCGCTCGTGCTGGGCGTCGTGCTGATGGAGGTCTACGCGCGCGTGCGGCCGGCGTTCTTCGCCGGGCAGACGCTCGCCCGTGGGCAGGCCGAGCTGGTGCTCGTGCCCGGCCGCGGCGTCGTGCCGACCGTCGGGCTGCCAGACTCGGGGACGATGCCGACCGTCATCTCCCCCGACCTGTCGAACCTGCCGCCCGGCGGCCAGGCCATGGACGCCCGCGACGTCGGACGTCGCAGCGTGGCCCCGGACGCCGACGAGCCGGACGACCGCACGGCCCCGTGACGTCGGGCCCCACCGGCACGCTGGTCGACGTGCCCGGCCTGCAGGTCGGTCACGCGACCCGCGCCGGCGACGGCTGGCTCACCGGCACCACCGTGGTGCTCGCCGGTGCCGACGGCGCGGTGGCCGGCGTCGACGTCCGTGGCGGCGGTCCCGGGACGCGCGAGACCGACCTGCTCGACCCGCGCAACGCGGTCGAGCGCGTGCACGCCGTGGTGCTCACCGGCGGCAGCGCGTTCGGCCTGGCTGCCGCCGACGGCGTCATGGCCCACCTCGAGGACGCCGGCACCGGCCTGGCGGTCGCCGGCGCCCTGGTGCCGATCGTGCCGGCCGCCGTGGTGTTCGACCTCGGCCGCGGTGGTGACGTGCGGGCGCGGCCGGACGCCTCCACCGGGCGCGCGGCCGCCGCGGCGGCCACCGCCGACGCCGTCGTCGAGGGCTCGGTCGGAGCCGGCACCGGCGCCGTGGCCGGCGGGCTGCGCGGTGGTGTCGGGTCGGCGAGCCAGGTGCTGGACGACGGGTCCACCGTGGCCGCGCTCGTCGTCGTGAACGCGGTCGGCGGGCTCTTCGACCCGGCGTCCGGCGAGCTGTGGGGCGCACGGCACCTGGGACCCGACGACCCGACGACGCCGACGCCGGATCCCGCTGCGGCACAGGCTTTCACGGCGGCGGTGGCCGAGGAGCGCGCGGCCCGGGCGGCTGCGCTCGAGGTCGGCGGCGCGACCACGCTCGTGGTGGTCGCGACCGACCTGACGCTCACCACGGCGCAGTGCGCCAAGCTCGCGGGCATCAGCCACGACGGCCTGGCCCGCGCGATCTCGCCGGTGCACACGATGTTCGACGGAGACACGGCGTTCGGGCTGTCGACCACGGCGAGGCCGGCGCCGAACGCCCTCACGCTGCACGCGCTGCTGACCGCGGCCGCCGACTGCACGACGCGGGCCGTCGTCCGGGCCGTGCTGGCGGCCGAGGCGGTGACGACGCCCGGCGGCTCGTGGCCGTCGTACCGCGACGCGGTGGCGCGCTAGCCCGCCAGCGGTGCTCGTCGTCGTCGGTCTCGAACCGCATGACGTGGATGCCGCGGACGTCGGCCGGCCACGACAGACCGGTCAGGGCGAACAGCACGCAGCCGCCGCCGGCGAGCTCGACGACGCCGCGCGCGTCCGGGAAGGCCAGGTCGCCGCGCAGCCGGGGGAAGTTCGACCAGAGCGCCTGGCCGGCCAGCCGTCCGGTGAACGTCGCGGTCCCCTGGCCGTAGAGCTGGCCGTCACCGCGCTCGGACGGCTCGACCGAGCGCATCACGTCGTAGCGCCACACCACGTCGCACAAGGGGAGCAGACGCACGAGGCACCTCCGGGTCACCGACCGTCGAGCAAGGGCTGGGACGGGTCCCAGGTCGTGCCGTCGCGCTCGTCCTGGCGCTTGCGGGCGATCGCGCTGAGCGCCTCGAGCACCACGCGGTTGGCCAAGGCGGCGGTGATGTCGGCGTGGTCGTAGGGCGGGCTGACCTCGACGACGTCCACGCCCACGACCGGCAGCTCGAGGCAGATCCGGCGCACGGCGTCGAGCAGCTGGCGGGCGCTCAGGCCGCCCGGCTCCGGCGTGCCGGTGCCCGGGGCGTGGCCCGGGTCGCAGACGTCGATGTCGACCGACAGGAACACGCCCTCGCACTCGTCCGTCGCGATCGTGAACGCCTCGGTGAGGCAGGCGTCGAGACCGCGGTGCACGACCTCGGTCATCTCGTAGGAGCGCATCTGCTGGCCGGCCATCCAGCCCAACGTCTCGGGCGGCGGCCAGTAGCCGCGCAGGCCGACCTGCAGGAAGCGGTCGCCGCGCAGCGCGCCCGACTCGATCAGCCGGCGCATGGGCTGGCCGTGGCCCCACAGCGAGCCGAACTCGATGTCACCGGTGTCGGCGTGCGCGTCGAAGTGGATCATCGATACCCGTCCGTGCCCGAGCACGTTCGCGACGCCCTTGGCGTCCGGGTAGGCGATCGAGTGGTCGCCGCCGAGCACCACCGGGATCGCCCCCGCCCGCGCGACCTTCTCGACCGCGGCCTCCAGCGCGGGCAGCGCCACCTCGATGTCGCCGGAGTACATCTCGACGTCGCCGGCGTCGACGACCCGCAGGTCCTGCAGGCCGTCCGTGCGCAGCGCGAGGCTGGGTCGCGAGCCGTCGTGCGGCAGGTAGTCGGTCATCCGGATCGCCTGCGGGCCGAAGCGCGTCCCGGGCCGGTGCGAGGTGCCGCCGTCGAAGGGCGCACCCAGCACGACGACGTCCGCGTCGGCGTAGCTGGCCGGGTCGTCCAGGTCGCACCGGTCGACCCCGAGGAAGGTGATGTCGGGACCGAACTGAGCGCCGTAACGGGTCATGGCGCACACCCTAGTGTTGGTGCATGGTGACCTTCTCCAGCGTGGCCCCCGTGCTGCCGGTGCGGGACGTCGACGAGGCCCTCCAGCGCTACTCGCGCCTGGGTTTCAGCACCTCCGCGCACGACGGCGAGGACGCCTACGGCTTCGCCCGGTGGGACGACGTGTGGCTGCACCTCGCGCAGTCCGACGCCCACGACCCGCTGACCTCGTCGGTCATGGTCTACCTCTACGTCAGCGACGCGGACGCGCTGCACGCGCAGTGGTCGTCCGCCGACGTCGGCGGCCGGCACCACCCGCCGTCCGACACGGTGTACGGGCTGCGCGAGGGCGCGTACGTCGACCCCGACGGCAACCTGCTGCGCTACGGCTCGTGGCTGCCGGGGTACCCGAGCAGCTAGCTGTTCTGCGGGAAGCCCAGGTTGATGCCGCCGTGGCTCGGGTCGAGCCACCGCGACGTGACCACCTTGCCGCGAGTGAAGAAGTGCACGCCCTCGGTGCCGTACGCGTGCGAGTCGCCGAACAGGCTGTTCTTCCACCCGCCGAACGAGTACTGCGCCACCGGCACGGGGATCGGCACGTTGACGCCGACCATGCCGACCTGCACCTCGTTCTGGAAGCGCCGCGCGGCGCCGCCGTCGTTGGTGAAGATGGCGGTGCCGTTGCCGTACGGATTGTCGTTGATCAACGCCAGGCCGTCGTCGTAGGAGTCGACACGGACGACGGAGAGCACGGGTCCGAAGATCTCGTCGGTGTACACGCTCATCTGCGGCGTGACGTGGTCGAGCAGGGTCGGGCCGAGCCAGAACCCTTCTGCCGCACCGTCGAACTCGCCCTCGCGCCCGTCGACGACGACCGTCGCGCCCGCCTCGGCACCGGCGTCGACGTACGACGCCACCTTGTCGCGGTGCTGCTGCGTCACGAGCGGGCCCATGTCGCAGCCGCGACGACCGTCACCGGTGCGCAGCCCCGACATGCGCTCGCGGATGCGCGCCACCAGGTCGTCGGCCACGGGCTCGACGGCGACGAGCGCCGAGATCGCCATGCACCGCTCCCCCGCCGACCCGAACCCGGCGTTGACGGCGGCGTCCGCCGCGAGGTCGAGGTCGGCGTCCGGCAGCACCAGCATGTGGTTCTTGGCGCCGCCGAGGGCCTGCACGCGCTTGCCCGCCTGCGTGCCCTTCTCGTAGACGTAGCGCGCGATCGGCGTCGAGCCGACGAACGACACCGCGGCGACGTCGGGGTGGTCGAGCAGCCGGTCGACCGCGACCTTGTCGCCGTGGACGACGCTCAGCACGCCCTCGGGCAGGCCGGCCTCGGCCCACAGCTCGGCCATCAGCACGGACGCCGACGGGTCCTTCTCGCTCGGCTTGAGCACCACCGCGTTGCCGGCCGCGATGGCGATCGGCACGAACCACAGCGGCACCATGGCCGGGAAGTTGAACGGCGAGATGACGGCCACGACGCCCAGCGCCTGGCGGATCGAGTAGACGTCGACCTTGTTCGAGGCGTTCTCGCTGAAGCCGCCCTTGAGCAGGTGCGGCACGCCGCAGGCGAACTCGACGACCTCGAGGCCGCGGGCGACCTCGCCGCCGGCGTCCGAGAGCACCTTGCCGTGCTCGGCCGTGATGACCGCGGCGACGTCGTCCTTGCGCTGCTCGAGCAGCTCGCGGAAGCGGAACAGCACCCGGGTGCGGGTGGCGAGCGACGAGCGGCCCCACTGCTCGGCCGCGGCCGCGGCGCTCGACACCGCGAGGTCGACCGTGGCGTCGTCGGCCAGGTCGACGCGACCGGTGACCTGCCCGGTGGCCGGGTCGTAGACGTCCCCGCTGCGCTCGGTGGTGCCGCCGAAGGGCTTGCCGTCGATCCAGTGCGTGATCCGCGTCGTCATGCCCACCAGTGTCGCCCCGGCAGCGCCTGCGCGCCGCAGCAGTGTGTCGGGGCCTCGCGGCCCCGGCCTTGCACGCTGTCAGGTCAGCTGTCGAAGCCGAGGCCGAGCCGGTCGAGAACCTGCAGCCACGGGCCGCGCCGGCCGGCGTGCTCGTCGGCGCGGGCGATCGCGCGCCGGGTGAGCTGGATGCCGGTCCAGCGCAACGGCTCGGGCGGGAACGGCAGCGGCTTGCGGCGCACCATCTCCAGGCCGGTGCGCTCGTTGCGGCGACCGGCCAGCAGGTCGAGGCAGACCTGCGCGCCGAACCGGCTCGCCCCGACGCCCAGCCCGGTGTAGCCTTGGACGGCGGCGACCCGCCCGCCGTGGGTCAGGCCCCAGAAGGCGCTGAACCGCGTGCAGGTGTCGATCGCCCCGCCCCACGCGTGCGACACCGCGATGCCGTCGAGCGCCGGGAAGGTCCGCACGAGGTGCTCGCCCAGCAGCTGCTCGGTGCGGGGGTTGCGCGCCCGGCGTCCGGACATGTCGTTGCCGAAGTAGTAGAGCGCGTCGTAGCCGCCGAACAGCAGCCGCCCGTCGGCCGTGAGCCGGTAGTAGTGGAACTGGTTGCCGGCGTCGCCGACGCCGTGCCCCGCCGTCCAGCCGACGGCCTCGCGCTGCGCCGCCGTCAGCGGCTCGGTGACGAGCACGTGGTCCCACACCGGGACGACGTAGGGCCGGTACCGCTTGACCGGCGACGGGAAGACGTTGGTGCCCAGCACGACCTGGCGCGCGCGGACGCTGCCGCGCTGCGTGCGGACGACGACCCCGCCGTCGAGGTCGAGCAGGTCGACCACGCGCGACTCCTCGCGGATCCGCCCGCCGAGGCGCTCGACCGCCTCGGCCAGCCCCCACACCAGGCGGGCCGGGTCGACCATCGCGACGCCGTCGGCGTCGAAGCGACCGCCGAGGTAGGTCGGCGAGCGGGTCAGCGCCGCCACCGCGTCGGCGTCCAGCAGCTGCGAGGACTCGCCGTACCGCTGCGCCAGCTCGTGCTCCTCGGCCAGCCCGTCCAGCTGCCACGGCTCGACCGCGACGTCGAGCTCGCCCGCGCGGCGGAAGTCGCAGTCGATGCCGTACCGCGCGACCGCGGCCTCGACCGCGTCGAGGTTCTCGTGGCCCAGCCGGGTCAGCAGCGGCATCTCGTCGGGCCAGCGCTCGGCGCCGTTCGACAGGCCGTGCGTCAGGGACGCCGCGCAGAACCCGCCGTTGCGCCCGGACGCCGCCCAGGCCAGCCGGTGCCCGTCGAGCAGCAGGACGTCGCGCCCCGGCTGCTCCTCGAGCGCGAGCAGGGCGGCCCAGAGCCCGGTCAGCCCTCCGCCGACCACGACGAGGTCGGCGGCCTCGTCGCCCGTCACCGGCGGGCGGGCCGGCGGGCGCAGCGGGGAGTCCAGCCAGAACGGCGTCGAGCGCGCGCCCTGGAGCCGGACCCCGCCGGTCATGCCTTGCGGCGCCGGGCGCTCACCAGCTGGCCGCCGCCCACCGCCAGCAGCGCCACGACGAACATCAGCGTGCCGATGACGTTGATCTGCACCGGCGTGCCGCGCGCGGCCGCACCCCAGATGTACATCGGGAAGGTGATGGACGACGAGCTCGCGTTGAAGTTGGTGATGATGTAGTCGTCGAACGACAGCGAGAACGACAGCAGCGCCGCCGCCGCGATGCCGGGCGCCACGAGCGGCAGCGTGACGCGCAGGAAGGTCTGCGTCTCGTTCGCGTAGAGGTCCATGGCCGCCTGCTCGAGCCGCGGGTCGAGGCCGGCGATGCGCGCCTTCACCGTGACGATCACGAACGACAGGCAGAACATGATGTGCGCGATGAGGATCGTCAACGACCCCAGCGGCAGGCCGAGCCCGACGAAGAGCGTCAGCAGGCTCGAGCCCATGACGACCTCGGGCGTGGCCATCGGCAGGAAGATGAGCAGGTTGGTCGCCGCGCGTCCCCGGAACCGGTGCCGCGCCAGGGCGAACGCCACCAGGGTGCCCAGCACCGTCGCGCCGATCGTCGCCAGCAGGCCGATCCGCAGGCTCAGCCCGAGGCTGCTGCACATGCCGGGCGCGCTGCACGGGTGCAGCCAGGCGTCCAGCGAGAAGCGGGTCCACTGGTAGTTGAAGCGGCCGTTGGGCTTGTTGAACGAGAACAGCACGACGACGACGTTCGGCAGCAGCATGTACTGGAACACCGCCGCCGCGATCAGCGCGATGACGTGCTCGCGCACCCACGCGAGCGGCCGGACGCCGCGGCCGGCGGCGCGGACGAGCAGGAACGCCAGCACCAGGACGTCGATCGCGAGGATCGCGCCGAGCAGCACGGTCATGAGGTCCATCAGACGAGCTCCTCCGTGCCGGCGCGACGCACGTAGAAGGCCACCAGCAGCACGATCGACAGCATGAGCACGAAGCTCAGCGCCGCGGCCGTCGGGTAGTCGAGCACGCGCAGGAACTGGCCGTCGATGACCTGGCCGATCATCGTGGTGTTGGTGCTGCCGAGCAGCTTGGAGTTGATGTAGTCACCGGCCGCCGGGATGAAGGTCAGCAGCGTGCCGGCGACCAGGCCGGGCAGCGACAGCGGCAGCGTCACCTTGCGGAAGCCGGTGAACGGCGAGGCGTACAGGTCGCCCGCCGCCTCCAGCAGCCGCGGGTCGAGCCGCTCGAGGCTCGCGTACAGCGGCAGCACCATGAACGGCAGGAAGTTGTAGGTCAGACCCGTGATGACGGCGAACTTCGAGGCCATCAGCTGGTCGTTGCTGGTCAGGCTCAACGCCTGCAGGACGTCGATCAGGTGGGTCCAGTTGACGAACCGGACGACCGGCCCGCCGTTCGACAGGATCGTCTGCCAGGCCAGGGTGCGGATCAGGAAGCTGGTGAAGAACGGCGCGATGACGAGCACCAGCAGGAAGTTCTTCCAGCGCCCGGACTTGAAGGCGATGGCGTACGCCAGCGGGTAGCCGACCAGGGCGCCCAGCACCGTCGCGGAACCCGCGTACCCGAGCGAGCGCAGGAACTGCGGGTAGTAGGCCTGGAGCGCGTCGACGTACGTGCCGAAGTGCCAGGTCAGCGCGTAACCCTGCTCGAGCGATCCGGTCTGCAGCGACGTCGAGGCGAGGAACACCATCGGCACCGCGAAGAAGATGCCGAGCCACAGCATGCCGGGCAGCAGGAGCAGGTACGGCGTGCGCTTCTTGCTGGTGCCGGTGGTGTCGTCGGACGTCGGTCCGCCGGCTCCCGGCGCGACGCCCGAGTGGGCGGCCGCGCTCATGACGAGGCACCCGCCAGGACGGCGTCGGTCTCCTCGCGCTCCTCCCCGGCGTGGGCGTCCTGCGCGGCGTCGAGGGCGAACCCGTGCTGGGGTGCCCACTGCACCGTGACCTCGCCGCCCGGGCGCAGCGGCGGCGAGCCGTCGTTCTGCTGCACGACGGTGATCTCCTGGCCCCAGGGCAGCTTGACGAGGTACTGGGTCGAGACACCGGTGAACGAGGCGTCGGTGACGGTGCCGGTGAGGTGGTTGCCCGCGGCGTCGGTGGTCTCGGTGCGGATCACCAGCTTCTCGGGCCGGACGCCGAACCAGACCTTGCCCTCGTGGGAGGCGCTGCGGTCGCGGGGCAGCCGCAGCCGCTGGCCCTGGACGTCGATCACCAGGTCGTCGCCGTCCGCGCCGGACACCGTGCCCGGCAGCAGGTTCGACTGGCCCAGGAAGTTGGCCACGAACGTCGTGCTCGGACGCTCGTAGAGGGTGGCGGGGTCGCCCAGCTGCTCGATGACGCCCTGGTTCATGACGGCGATGGTGTCGGCCATGGTCATGGCCTCCTCCTGGTCGTGCGTGACGTGCACGAACGTCAGGCCCACCTCGAGCTGGATCCGCTTGAGCTCGATCTGCATCTGCCGGCGCAGCTTGAGGTCCAGCGCGCCGAGCGGCTCGTCCAGCAGCAGCACCGACGGCCGGTTGACGATGGCGCGGGCCAGGGCGATGCGCTGCTGCTGGCCGCCCGAGAGCTGGGCGGGCTTGCGGTTCGCGAGCTGTGCGAGCTGCACCAGCTCGAGCGCCTCCATCGCCGTCGTCCGGGTGTTGCCGACACCGCGGCGGCGCAGGCCGAACTCGACGTTCTCGACGACGCTGAGGTGCGGGAACAGCGCGTAGCTCTGGAACACGGTGTTCACCGGGCGCTGGTACGGCTTGGCCGTCGTGATGTCGGTGTCGCCGATCATCACCTGGCCGGCGGTCGGCCGCTCGAGGCCGGCCACCATGCGCAGGGTCGTCGTCTTGCCGCAGCCCGACGGGCCGAGCAGCGCGAAGAACGAGCCCTGCGGGATGGTCAGGTCGAGGTCGTCGACGGCGGTGAAGTCGCCGAACGACTTGGTCAGCGACACCAGTCGCAGGTCGCCCCCGGGGTCGTCCTTGGTCTGGGCCATGGCGTCAGGCCCCGATCAGCGACTGGAAGGCCTGGTTGTACTTGGTCTCCTCGGCCTCGGACAGGCCGCGGAAGACGTGCGCCCGGCCGAGCACCTCGTCGCTCGGGAAGATGAGCGGGTTCTTGGCGACCTCGGGGTCGTCGGCGAGCAGCGCGTCCTTGGCCCCCTTCACCGGCGCGATGTAGTTCACGTAGTCCTCGACCTGCGCCATGACGGCCGGGTCGTAGTAGTAGTTGATGAGCGCCTCGGCGTTCTTCTTGTGCTGGGCCTTGTTCGGGATCACGAAGTTGTCGGACCAGATCATGTGGCCGGTCGACGGGAGCACGTACCCGAGCGAGGGGTTGTCGGCCTGCAGCTGGACGACGTCGCCGGTCCAGGCGATGCAGGCGGCGATGTCGCCGGCAGCCAGCGGCTTGCCGTACTCGTTGCCGGTGAAGCCGCGCAGCTGGCCGGCGTCCTTGGCCTTCTTGATCTCGTCGATCGCGGCGTCGAAGTCGGCGTCGGTGAACTTGGCCGGGTCCTTGCCCATGGCCAGCAGCACCAGACCGACGGTGTCGCGCATCTCGGTGAGCAGCGTGACCTTGCCCTTGAGCGAGGGGTCGGTGAGCAGCTGGTCGATGCTCTCGATCTTCTTGCCGCCCGTGGCCTTGGGGTTGTAGGCGATGCCGGTGAAGCCGGACTGCCACGGCAGCGAGTACGCGCGACCCGGGTCGAACTCGACGTTCGTCAGCGAGTCCTCGAGGTTCTTGGCGTTGGGGATGTTGGCCTTGTCGAGCTTCTGCACCCAGTTGAGGCGGATCAGCCGGGCGACCATCCAGTCGGTGCTGCACCAGACGTCGCGGCCGGTGTCCTGGTTGCCCTGCAGCTGCGGCTTGACCTTGGCGAAGAACTCGTCGTTGTCGTTGTAGTCCTCGGTGTAGGTCACCGTGATGCCGGTCTTCTTCTGGAACGCGTCGAGCGTCGGGTGCTTCTGGGTCTTGTCGTCGACGTCGATGTACTCGGGCCAGTTCGACCACTTGACGACCTTCTCGGTGTCGGAGAGGTCCTTGGCCGCCTGGTCGGCGGGCGTCGTCTTGGTGGCCGTGCCCTTGGTGCCGCAGGACGCCAGGACGGTGGCCAGGCCGAAGGCACCCACCGAGCTGAGCAGCGTGCGGCGGCTGAGCATGCCGCGCGCCAGGGCGACCGACATGGGGTCGGGGGTCTGTCGGGGGCTCATCGAGGGTCCTTCCGGGGGTGCGGGCAGGTCGGTGCTGCGGTGGTGCGGTCAGGCGGGCGCGTCGTCGAGCCCGAACACGGTGCGGTGCCAGGGCTTGCGCGCCGTACCGGTGAGGTCGGTCATCACGTGCTTGATGCTCGTGTACTCCTCCAGCGAGTAGACGCTCATGTCCTTGCCGAAGCCGGAGGCCTTGACCCCGCCGTGCGGCATCTCGCTGATGATCGGGATGTGGTCGTTGACCCAGACGCAGCCGGCCTGGATCTCGCGCGTGGCCCGCGCCGCCCGGACGACGTCGCGCGTCCAGGCGGACGCCGCCAGGCCGTAGGGGGTGTCGTTGGCCAGCTCGAACGCCTCGTCGTCGGTGTCGAAGGCCAGCGCCACCAGCACCGGCCCGAACACCTCGTCGCGCCAGATCGGCGTCGTCCGGTCGATGCCGGTGACCAGGGTGGGCTCGTAGTAGGAGCCGCGGGCCAGCTCGCCGCCGGGCGCCTGACCGCCGCAGACGACCTTGGCGCCGCCGTCGCGCGCCCGGTCGACGTGCGCGGCGACCCGGCCCTGGTGGGCCCGGCTGATGAGCGGGCCCTGGTCGGTGGCCTCGTCGCGCGGGTCGCCGAGGCGCACGCCGCGCATGAGGTCGGCGACCGCCGCGACGAAGTCGTCGAACAGCGAGCGGTGCACGATCGCGCGCGTCGCCGCGGTGCAGTCCTGCCCGGTGTTGATGAGCGCGCCCGCCACCGCGCCGTGCGCGGCGGCCTCGAGGTCGGCGTCGTCGAGCACCACGAACGGGGCCTTGCCGCCCAGCTCGAGGTGCACGCGCTTGGCGGTGGGCGCCGCGAGCGCCATGACCCGCTGCCCCACGGCCGAGCTGCCGGTGAAGCTCACCATCGCGACGCCCGGGTGCGAGACGACGTGCTCGCCGACGTCCGGGCCGGCGCCGGTGACCACGTTGACGACGCCGTCCGGCATCCCGGCGCGCTGCGCGGCCTCGGCCATCATCAGCGCGGTCAGCGGTGTGAGCTCGCTGGGCTTGAGCACGACGGCGTTGCCGGCGGCGACGGCGGGCAGCAGCTTCCAGGCCGCCATCTGCAGCGGGTAGTTCCAGGGCGCGATCGACCCGACGACGCCGAGCGGCTCGCGCCGCACGCCCGAGGTGTGGTCGGCGGAGTACTCGCCGGTGGCCCGGCCCTCGAGGGTGCGGGCGGCGCCGGCGAAGAACGCCGTGTTGTCGACCGTGCCCGGGACGTCGAAGCCGCGGCTGAGCCGGATCGGCTTGCCGGTCTGGCGGGTCTCGGTCTGGGCGAGCTCCTCGGCCACGGCGTCCAGCTCGAGGGCCCAGCGGTGCATGACGGCCGAGCGCTCGGCGGGCGTGGCGCGGCCCCAGTCGCGCTGGGCGGCGGTGGCGGCGGCCACGGCGGCGTCGACGTCCGCGACGCCCGCGAGCGCCACCTGCTCGACGTCCTCGCCGGTGGAGGGATCGACGACGGCGTGCGGGGGCGCCTCGGGGCCGGCCAGCGCCGTGGCGCGACGGCCACCGATCCACTGGTGACCCTCGGTCGCTGCCGTCACGCCACCTCCTGGTCTGCTTCCCCGGTCTGGTTTCCCTGCTCGTCGTCCGTGCTCGCCGATCCTGACACGCACCGTGGTGCTCTACAAGGCCGTTCGAAGGATTCCGCAGCCGTTGCCCGCGACCTCAACGAAATCTAGCGTCTGGGCGCACCCCGACGGGTGACTCCCGTCGCGACTGGCCCTAGTCTCGTCACTGCCCGTGGTTGCACACTGACTGGTGTGCGGGCGACGGACCGACACGTTGTCGGCCCCGCACCCGTGAGGAGGACCTGTGCTGCCCACGTTGAGCACCGTCCTCGAGCTGCCGGTGCTGGCGGCCGGGCGGCCGCGGGTGGTCGCCGGGGGCGAGCACCTCGACCACCCGGTGCGCTGGGCGCACGTGGCCGAGGTCGCCGACATCGGCGACCTGCTGCGCGGCGACGAGTTGATCCTCACCACCGGGGTCGCCCTGCCCCGCTCGGACGACGGCATCGTCGCGTTCGTCGAGGGCCTGGCCGCGCTGCCGGTGGCCGGGCTGGTGGTCGAGCTGGGACGGGCCTACGCCGGACGCCTGCCCTCGGCCATGGTGCGCGCGGCGCAGCGCAGCGGGCTGCCGCTGGTCGAGCTGACCCAGCCGGTGGCGTTCATCGAGGTCACCGAGGCGGTGCACAGCCTGGTGATCGACGGCCAGATCAGCTCGCTGCGGCAGGCCCAGGCGCTGCACGAGACGTTCACCGAGCTCGCGGTCGAAGGGGCCGACACCGCCGAGGTCGTGCGGCAGGCGGCGCGCATGGCCGGCGCTCCCGTCGTGCTCGAGACGCCGGGACACCTGGTGGTCGAGCACGACGCCGCCGGCCAGGACGACGACGCGCTGCTCTCCCGCTGGCAGCAGCGCTCGCGGGCCGTGCGGGTGGCCGGCCGGGCCGGGTTCGACGAGGCGTCGGGGTGGGTCGTCGCCACGGTCGGGGCGCGCGGCGAGGACTGGGGACGGCTGGTGCTCGTGCGCGGCGCGGGCGAGCCGCACGCGCACGACCTGATGCTCGTCGAGCGCACCGCCACCACCCTCGCGCTGCAGCGGCTGATCACCCGCGACCGCGAAGGCCTCGAGCGGCAGACGCACCGCACGCTGCTGACCGCGCTGATGGAGCACCAGCACCCGGACGCCGAGATCAGCCTGCGCGCCCGGGCCCTCGGCGTCCCGCTGGACGGGCGGCGGCTGCTCGGTGCCGTCGTCCGGTGGCGCGACGCGCGCTCGGCCGGGACGCTCGCCACCCAGGCGCGCCTGCGCGACCTCGCCGACGCCGTGGCCCAGGCCGCGCGCGACGCCGGGATCCCGGCCCTCGTCGGCTCGATCGACGAGCGCAGCGTCGGGCTGCTGCTGGCGCTGGACCGCCGCGACGAGGACGGCGGACTGCTCGAGCGGCTGTCCCGTGCCATCGAACGGGTGGCCCGGTACCGGATCGCGGCCGCCGAGCCCGACCAGCTGCTGCTCGCCGCCGGCTCGGTCGTGGCCGGGCTGCGCGACGCCCGGCGCAGCGTCGTCGAGGCGCAGCAGGTCGCCGACGCTGCCGCGCACCTGCCGCGTGCCACCGGCTTCGTGCGGCTGCACGACGTCGGGGTGCGCGGGCTGCTCTCGCTGCTGCGCGGCGACGCGCGGATCGAGACGTTCGTCGAGCGCGAGCTCGGACCGCTGCTGCACCAGCCCGTCGCGCCGGTGCGCGGGCGTGGCAACGGCGCCGGCGGCGCGCGCCCGGGCGACGCCGAGCTGCTCACCGTGCTGCGCGCCTACCTCGAGACCGGCCGCAACAAGTCGGCCACCGCCCAGGCGCTGCACCTGTCGCGCCCGGCGCTGTACGACCGGCTCACCCGGCTGTCCGCCGTCCTGGACGTCGACCTCGACGACGCCGAGACCTGCCTGGCCCTGCATGTGGCGGTTCTCGCCGCCGACCTCGCCTGAACCGTCCCGCTCGGGCCCTGCTTGCGCCAAGATCGGGCGCATGACGGACGTCGAGCCCGACGCGCTCGTCCGCCTCGAGGAGGCGGCGGGGTTGTGGGTCGTCGCGCCCGCGACCGGGGCGAGCGCCGTCGTCGGGGCGGCGTGCCAGGCGCTCGTCGACGGCTCGGACTCCCCTGCGCTGCGCGAGCTCGCCGGGGCTCCGACCGGTGAGTCCGCGTTCGTGCTGTCCGACCTGGTCGCCGCGACCCTGGAGGACCTCGACCTCGTCGTCCCGGACGGCGAGCGCGCGGTCGTGCTGGCGGCCCGGCACATGTCCCGGCGGATGCTGGCGGGCGACCTCGCGCCGCGCGACCTCGCCCGCTGGGCGCACCTGACGATCGGCCACGAGGGTCCGCGCTCGCTGCAGCCCCTGGTCGAGCTCGACGACGCCTACGACGAGGCGGACGTCATCGGCCGCACCGTCGACGACGTCACGGCCGACGCGCACGACGTCGTCCAGCAGCTGCTGGACGACCCGCTCCCCTGACAGCGGTGCACGCCGGCCACCTGGACGCGAGGCACTCGTGTGCCAGCGCTGACCGACATCAGCTCGACAGCCACGTCGTGGCAGGCACCACCAGGACTGCGAGAAGGAACGACCAACCCCCGGTCAGCCGCCGATGTCCCAGCCGCGCTCGAGGAAGGCCGACCAGCGGTCCACCGAACAGCAGGAAGAGCACGACGGCGACCGGCGACCCGAACAACCAGAACCACGCCCACCGCGTCGCACGCCATGGAGAAGGCGTCGACACGAGCAACACCAGCACTGCCAGAAGGCTCAGGACCGCAGGTACGCGCAGCCAGTCGGGGAGCCCCCACCCGGCCACCGCCAGCTGCGGGCCGGACCGGTCGGGTACGCGGTGCACGACGACGCCCGGTGCCAGGCGCTGGACGAGCACGTCGGCGTCCGTGACCGGTGGACGGGGTCGGGCGCCCAGGCACCCACCATCGGTCCCGCGCGTCGCCCGGACCTCGGTGCGGCGGTGCAGACCTTGGCCGCGCCAGACCACCTGCTGGGTCACGCAGCCCGTCGCGCCTTCCGGCAGCAGCGGGCCGTAGACGGTGGCCTCGTGCACCTGACCGGTCCGCAGCGCCCGTTCGAGAGCGTGCAGCGGCGAGGCCCGAGCACCCATCAGGACGACGAGCGCCAGCACGCCGAGGACCATCACGACCACGGCCGTTCGGACCACGACCCACGGTGTTGCCCAACCGTCGACCTGCTCCGGCCGTAGCGCCGGCCGCTCCGTAACGTCGCCCTCAGCCCCCATGGGCGCCCAGGGTAGGGCTCAGGCAGGACGCACGCCGCGTTTCGCCAGCAGGTCGTCACGCTTCCAGGCGTAGCCGACCATCCAGTGCGGGCGCAGCCGGTACAGGCGGATGTCGTCGCCCCAGTCGAGCGGCGAGCTCTCGTAGTGCGCCGTCCAGTGCGCGAGCGTCTCGTCCCACCGGTCGTCGTCCGTCGTCAAGCGCTCGGCGGTGCCGTGGGCGAAGACGGCGAGCTCCTCGTTGTCGACGTGCGCGACGCTGACGGCCGGTCTCGACTCGAGGTGCTTGGCCTTCGCGGCGGTGCCGCTCGTGCTGAAGGTCCACGTGCCGTGCAGGAAGTGCCCGTCGAGCGCGCTGATCCGCGGCTCGCCGTGGGCCGTGACCGTCGCCACCGACAGCACCTTCATGCCGGTGAGCAGCGCCACCAGGTCGGACGCCGTCAACGTGCGGTCGTCGTCGATGATCGCGCGCAGGTGCTCGGTGGCCCGGCCGTGGGAGCCGTCGAGCAGGGTCTGCAGCGCCTGGACCTCGTCGTCCGTCTCGAGCATGGCTGCGACGCTACGCCCGGGCGCCGACAGCCCGCTTGATCGACGTTGCGCACCGACCGAGCGCCGTCAGCCCAGCCACTGGGCCATGCCCACGGTGCCGGGCGCGCGGTCGAGGAAGCCGTGCCGCTCGTACAGCCGGCGTCCGGGCGCGTCGGCCATCAGGCTGACGTAGGCGCCCGACGGCGCGTGGTCGCGGATCTCGGCGAGGAGCCGGGACAGCACCGCGTCGCCCAGCCCCCGCCGCTGGTGGTCGGGCTGGACGGCCATGTCGACGACGTGGAAGTACCACCCGCCGTCTCCGATCACCCGGCCCATGCCCACCACCTCGCCCGTCGCCTCGTGGACGACGTGGCAGCCGAACCAGCTGCCGGGCAACGCGGCCTCACCCTGGGGCGGGCTCACCGGGGTCAGCCCGGCGTCGCGGCGCAGCGCGAGGTAGCGGTCGAGCGGCGCGACGCCGTCGACCACGCGGTAGCCCTCGGGCCCGGTGGAGGTCATGGGCTCGATCCTCGCAGCCGCGCCACGAAGCGTCGGACGAGGTCGTCG
>NZ_BAAGXY010000074.1:0-26107 GCF_054779595.1 Angustibacter peucedani | reverse complement strand
GCCAAGGAGTTGCCATTACCGTTTGTCTTCCTAAGACCGCTTGGCCTCCGACTTCTGAGCAACCGCCCGGCGGTCGACGCCGCGCAGGCCACGCAGATCGCCGCCCGCGCGCTCGGCCAGGCGCAGCGGGCCGACGCGCTGCGCACCGACGAGGCCGCCAAGACCGCGTTCACCGGGCTCGCCCTCAAGATCACGCCGGCGCGCTACGTGGTCGAGAAGGTGCTCGACCCGTCGAAGGACGCCTCGGGCGGCGCCCTCGAGCCGGTCGTCGAGCCGAGCCGGATCGTCGTGACCGCCGGCCGGTCGTTCCCGCGCACGCTGCTCGCGGTCTGGACGCCCGAGGGGTCCTCGACCGCGCAGGTCGCGGTGCTCGAGAGCACCGACGTGCGCACGCCGTTCAAGGTCGCCGTGCGCGCCGACCTGCTGCCCGGCGCCGGCCTGCCCCCGACCGCCCCCGCCGCGCGTGGCGCCTCGGTGCTGCCGCGCGACGTCGACGGCCTGGTGGCCACGCCGGAGAAGGCGGTCGCCGACCTGGCCCGGCTGCTGCAGACCGGCACGAGCGGCGGCACGCCGTTCGCCGCCAACGTGGTGGTGAAGGACGTGCGCACCAAGGCGGCCCAGCAGGCCAAGGACGTCGCCAAGGTCGCGACGTTCCAGCAGGTGCACGCCGCCGAGCCGTACGGGCTGCGTGTGGTGCGCACCGCCGACGGCGGCGCGGTCGTGGTCGCGGCGATCGACCGCACCGACTCGTTCACGGTCAAGAAGGGCGCCGGCGTCATCACGCCGCCGCCGGCCTACCGGGCGCTGTCCGGCGGGAAGCTGAAGAAGATCACCAAGCGGGCGTCGGTGCGCACGGTGCAGACCGTCGTCCTGGTGCTGCCGCGGCAGGGCGCCGGACCGGCCCGGCTGGTCGGCTTCAGCGAGGTGCCGGTGCAGGTCAGCGGCCGCTGACGCGCGTGACAGACTTGTCGGCATGAGCCAGCCCTCCTCGTCCTCCTCGTCGCCGCTGTCGCTGCGCGGCGCCGTCGACCTCGCAGCCGTTGCGGCGCAGGCCAAGCGGCGCCAGCAGGCCGCCACGGCGGCCGAGGGCGGCGCGGGCGCTCCCGGCGGGACGTCGTCCGGGCTGGTCGTCGACGTCACCGAGGAGCAGTTCCAGACGGTCGTGGTCGACCGCTCGCTCGACGTGCCGGTGGTCGTCGACCTGTGGGCCGAGTGGTGCGAGCCCTGCAAGCAGCTCAGCCCGGTGCTCGAGCAGCTGGCGCACGAGTACGGCGGCCGGTTCCTGCTGGCCAAGGTCGACGTCGACGCCAACCCCCGGCTGGGCCAGGTCTTCCAGGCGCAGTCGATCCCGATGGTCGTGGCCGTCGTGAAGGGCCAGCCGGTGCCGCTGTTCCAGGGCGCGCTGCCCGAGGCGCAGGTGCGGGCCTACCTCGACGAGCTGCTGCGGGTGGCCGAGGCGAACGGCGTCACCGGCCGCCTGCCCGTCGGCGACACCGACGGCGAGGGGGAGCAGGTACCGCAGGCCCCCGCCGAGCCCCCGCTGCCGCCTCTGCACCAGGAGGCGTACGACGCGATCGAGCGCGGCGACCTCGCGGCGGCCGCGACCGCCTACGAGCAGGCGCTCGCCCAGGCCCCGGCCGACGCCGAGGCCCGCGCCGGCCTGGCCCAGGTCAACCTCATGCGCCGCACCGACGGCGTCGACCTCGCCACCGCGCGCGCCGCGGCCGCCGACGCTCCCGGCGACCCGGCCGCGCAGATCCTCGTCGCCGACCTCGACCTGCTCGGCGGGCACGTCGACGACGCGTTCGCCCGGTTGGTCGACACCGTCCGGACGACGGCGGGCGACGAGCGCGAGCAGGTGCGCGCGCACCTCGTCGAGCTGTTCGAGGTCGTGGGCGGCGACGACCCCCGGGTGCAGGCCGCGCGCCGCGCCCTCAGCGCGGCGCTGTTCTAGCCGCGCGCCCCTCGGGCGTCAGCGGCAGCCGCCCGTGCCGCTCGACCCACGCGACGTAGCTGGGCACCTCGGCGCCCGCCGCCTCGAGCCGGGCCACCGCGTGCCGCAGCAGCCGGGGCACGAACGGCGCCAGCGGGCTGCGCCGTGACGTCACGGCCAGGTGCCGCACGGCCATCGGCGTCCCGACCAGCGGGCGGGTCGCGACGCCGGCGAAGCGCGCGACCGGGTAGCAGAGCCCCACGTGACGCCCGGCCCGCACGAACTCGACGTTCGGGCTGCCGGCAAGGAAGTGGTCGACCTGCGGCGCGAACCCCACCGCGTCGCACGCCGCGGCCAGCGCGTCGTACTCGCGGTCGACGTCCAGCGGGTTGAGCACCCAGCGGGCGTCCGCGAGGTCGGCCAGGTCGACCTCGTCGTGCCGGGCGAGGGGATGGTCCTCGGCGAGCATGACGAACACCGGCTGGGTCAGCACCGGGTGGCGGTCGAGGTCGGGCGGCACGGCGAGCTCGTAGCCGACGAGCTCGCCGACCACGGCCAGGTCGACGCGCGCCGTCGCGGCGAGGTCGAGCAAACCCTCGACGCGCGTCTCGCTGTCGAAGGTCACCTGGGTGGACGGCAGCAGCGCCTCCATGCCCTGCACCAGCCCCACCATGGCCGGACCGGTGCAGGCCCCGAGCCGTACCTGGGCGGGGGCCGACCCCGCCGAGCGGGCCGCCTCGACGTCGTCGACGAGCGACTCCACGGCGGGCAGGATCGCGCGGGCCCGGGCCACCACGAGCTTGCCCAGCGCGGTCGGCTCGACCCCCTCGTGCGAGCGCTCGAACAGCGGACCGCCCAGGCTCTGCTCGATCCGGCGCAGCGTGCGCGTCACCGACGGCTGGCTGGCCCCCAGGACGGCGGCCGCCCTGGTCACGCTGCTGGCGTCGGCGACCGCCCGGACGAGCCGCAGGTGACGCAGCTCGATCTCCACCCGACCAGCCTAGGGGGCCGCTCCCCACGGCCGGGGCGCTGCTCGACCGGGCACCGGCCAACCGGAGGTCAACAGCCGGTCAAATCGGCTGAAATAGGGCATGCCCTGACGGCATGGTGCCAGGTCAGGGCCCTGCGACAGCGTGGACGCATCGCACACCGAGATGAAGGAGATCGGCACATGAAGAGGTGTATCGCCGTCGTGGGCGCCCTGACGCTCGCCACCGGCCTCGGGGCCTCCGCGTCGTCCGCCGCTGCCGCCGCACCGGCCGCAGCCAGCCGTCCCGGACCGCAGGCGGTGTCCAGCGCCCGCGCGCTGCTCGCCGCCCACCCCGAGCTCGTCAAGGGCTCGTCGAAGGACGCCTTCACCGCCACCCGCACCATCAGCGGGGCGAAGGGCACCACCCACGTCCGCTTCCAGCGCACCTACGCCGGCCTGCCGGTGCTCGGTGGCGACTTCGTCGTCCACGAGACGTCCGCCGGACGCAGCACCGTCTCGTCCACCCAGCAGCGCGCCATCGCGGTGTCGACCACCCCGGCCGTGAGCGCCGCCCGCGCGCAGAGCGCGGCCCGCTCGGCCGCCGTCCGCGACGACGCGTCCGCCGGGTCGGCGTCGACGCCGCAGCTCGTCGTCGACGCCCGCCAGGGCACGCCGGCGCTCGCCTGGCTGACCACCGTGACCGGCGTCCAGGCCGACGGCCAGACGCCGAGCCGGCGCGCCACCGTCGTGGACGCGCAGACCGGGACGGTCCGCAGCAGCGACGAGCAGGTGCTCGCGTTCCGCTCGACCGCGGAGAAGGCGCCGAAGGGCGACGCCGCGAAGGGCACCAAGGGCGTGGCGGCGGCCGGCACCGGCCAGTCGCTCTTCCTCGGCGAGGTGCCGCTGAGCACCACCCAGGGCGGCTCGGGCTTCGAGATGACCGACCCCGACCGCGGCAGCAACACCGCCTGCGACATGAACAACACCGAGTCCAGCTGCGACCTGTTCACCGACGACGACAACGCGTGGGGCGACGGGACGAACGGCGACCGCGCCACCGCGGCCGTCGACGCCTACTACGGCGCGGCCGAGACGTGGGACTACTACGCGGCCCACCACGACCGTAGCGGCATCTTCGGCGACGGCAAGGGCGTCCCCTCGCGCGTGCACTACGGCGACAACTACGTCAACGCGTTCTGGGACGGCGAGCAGATGACCTACGGCGACGGGTCGGGCAACGCCGCCCCGCTGGTCGCCCTGGACGTCGCCGGCCACGAGATGTCGCACGGCGTCTCCGAGGCGCTGGCCGGCCTGGGGTACTCGGGCGACGTCGGCGGCATCAACGAGGCCAACAGCGACATCTTCGGCACGATGGTCGAGTTCGAGGCCGGCAGCAGCGCCGACCCGGGCGACTACGACATCGGCGAGAAGATCGACATCAACGGCGACGGCTCGCCGCTGCGCTACATGTACGAGCCGTCCAAGGACGGCGCGTCGTTCGACTGCTGGAGCAGCCAGGTGCCGGCGTCCGACCCGCACTACAGCTCGGGCGTGGGGAACCACTTCTTCTTCCTGCTCGCCGAGGGCAGCGGGGACACGCAGTACGGCAGCAGCCCGACCTGCGACGGCTCGTCCGTGACCGGCATCGGCCGCGAGAAGGCCGCGGCGATCTGGTACCACGCGCTCGACGCCTACATGGGCAGCGACGAGACCTACGCCGAGGCCCGCCAGCACACGGTGCAGGCCGCTGACGAGCTGTACGGCGCGGGCAGCGCCGAGTCGCAGGCGGTCGCCGCCGCCTGGACGGCGGTCGCGGTCGGCTGACCCGCCCCGCACGACCCGGTACGTCCGAAGGTCTGGTCGTCATGGCGACCAGACCTTCGGACGTCCGGTGGCCATCCCCCTTTCGCACCACCACTCGGGAGACCTCGTGAACACGCTGCTCCGCACCACCGTCGCCGCCGCCGCGGCGACCGCCCTCGCGCTCGTCCCGGCTGCCGCCAGCGCGCAGCCCGAGGCCGCGCCCACCCTCGCCGGCGTGGACGTCGACGTCGCCGCCGTGCAGGCCGACCTGGCCCAGCTGCAGCAGATCGCCCAGGCCCACGACGGCAACCGCGCCACCGCGACCGCCGGTCACGCCGCGTCGTCCGACTACGTGCAGGGCAAGCTCGAGGCCGCCGGCCTCACCGTGACGAAGCAGGAGTTCAGCACCCGCGAGGGCAGCACCTGGAACCTGCTCGCCGAGATCCCCGGCACCGACCCCTCGCACGTCGTGATGGCGGGCGCGCACCTGGACTCGGTCGAGGCCGGTCCGGGCATCAACGACGACGGCTCGGGGTCGGCCGCGCTGCTCGAGACCGCGCTGCTGATGGCCGGCGGGGCGCAGCCGACGTCGACGGTGCGCTTCGCCTGGTGGTCCGGCGAGGAGCAGGGCCTGCTGGGCTCGTCGCACTACGTCGACGCGGCGTCGTCGTCCGACCTGGGGGCGATCAGCGCCTACCTGAACCTCGACATGATCGGCTCGCCCAACCCCGGGTACTTCGTCTACGACGACGACCCGACGCTGCAGGGCGCCTACGACGACTACTTCGCGGGTCTGGGCATCGCCACCGAGATCGAGACCGAGGGCGACGGGCGGTCCGACCACGCGCCGTTCAAGGACGCCGGCGTGCCCGTCGGCGGCCTGTTCTCCGGCGCCGACTACGTCAAGACCGACGAGCAGGCGGAGGCTTGGGGCGGGACGGCGGGCGAGCCGTTCGACGCCTGCTACCACCAGGCGTGCGACACGACGTCGAACGTCGACGCCGCGGTGCTCGACCGGATGACCGACGCCACGGCCACGGTGCTTCAGCAGCTGGCCACGAGCTGACCCCGACCGAGACGTCCGGACGTCAGGTGCCGAGGGCGGCGCCGACGACCTCCCGGGCGGCCGCCTGCACCTGCTCCAGGTGCTCGGGCCCCCGGAAGGACTCGGCGTAGATCTTGTAGACGTCCTCGGTGCCTGACGGACGGGCCGCGAACCACGCCGACTCCGTCACGACCTTCAGGCCGCCGATCGCGGCGTCGTTGCCGGGCGCGCGGGTCAGCTTGGCGGTGATCGGCTCGCCCGCCAGGTCGGTGGCGGTGACGGCGTCGGGCGACAGCGCCTGCAGGGCCGCCTTCTGCTCGCGGGTGGCGGGGGCGTCGACCCGGGCGTAGGCCGGCTCGCCGTGCCGCTCGACGAGCTCGCGGTAGTGCTCGGACGGCGAGCGGCCGGTGACCGCCAGGATCTCGGACGCCAGCAGCGCCAGCAGGAGGCCGTCCTTGTCGGTGGTCCAGACCGAGCCGTCGCGGCGCAGGAACGACGCGCCTGCGCTCTCCTCGCCGCCGAAGCCGACCGAACCGTCGAGCAGGCCCGGCACGAACCACTTGAACCCGACCGGCACCTCGACCAGCCGTCGTCCGAGGTCCTCGGCGACCCGGTCGATCATGGACGACGACACCAGCGTCTTGCCTACTGCCGCAGCGCTTCCCCAGCCATCACGGGCCGAGAAGAGGTACTGGATCGCGACGGCCAGGAAGTGGTTGGGGTTCATCAGCCCGGCGTCCGGCGTCACGATCCCGTGCCGGTCGCTGTCGGCGTCGTTGCCGGTCGCGACCTGGTAGCGGTCGCGCTGCTCGATGAGCGAGGCCATGGCGAACGGCGACGAGCAGTCCATGCGGATCTTGCCGTCCCAGTCGAGCGTCATGAACGACCAGCGCGGGTCGACCTGCGGGTTCACCACCGTCAGGTCGAGCCCGAGCCGCTCGGCCACGGCGGCCCAGTACTGCACGCTCGCGCCGCCCATGGGGTCGGCGCCGATCCGCACCCCCGCCTCGCGCACGGCGTCGACGTCCAGCACCGCCCCCAGGTCGTCGACGTACGGGGTGAGGAAGTCGAACGTCGTCGCGGACGACGTCGCGCGCTCGAGCGGCACGCGCCGCACGCCGTCCAGCCCGGCGGCCAGCAGCGCGTTCGCGCGGTCCTGGATCCAGCCGGTGGCGTCCGAGCCGGCCGGTCCGCCGTGGGGTGGGTTGTACTTGAAACCGCCGTCGCGCGGCGGGTTGTGCGACGGCGTGATGACGATGCCGTCGAAGGCGCCGGCCCCGCCGCCCGCCGTCCCCTTCTCGCGGTTGAGGCGCAGGATCGCGTGCGAGACCGCGGGCGTCGGGGTGAACGCCTCCGGCGCGTCGCACAGCACCTCGACGTCGTTGGCCACCAGCACCTCGAGCGCGCTGCGCCACGCGGGCAGCGACAGGCCGTGGGTGTCCTTGCCCATGAGCAGCGGGCCGGTCGTGCCCTGGTCGGCGCGGTACTCGCAGATGGCCTGCGTGATGGCCAGGATGTGCGCCTCGTTGAACGCGCCGTCCAGGCTCGAGCCGCGGTGCCCGGACGTGCCGAACGCGACCCGCTGGTCGGGGTTCTCGACGTCCGGGACGACGTCGGCGTAGGCCGAGAGCAGGGCGTCGACGTCGACCAGGTCGGAGGGCTGGGCGGGCTGGCCCGCACGAGGATCGGTCATGCGCCCATCCTGGCCGCAAACCGGCCGCGCGCACACCCGCAGGCGGGTCAGTCCTGCGCGACGGACGACAGCTGCACGAACGGCCGGTAGAGCAGCGCGCTCGCGGCCAGGGCCAGCACGCTGCCGACGGCCTGCACCTCCAGGCCCGGCGTGCGGCCGTACAGCTCGAGCAGCCAGCCGTCCTGCGCGTCGCGGCACCCGAGGGCCACGACGTGCCGCATCCCCATGTCGTGCAGCACCGCGCGCTCGCCGGGGTCGGCGTCTTCGTCGTCGACCGCGACGACGAACCACGCGTCGCGCTCGATGGCGGCCTCGGTCATCGGGTAGTCGTCGAGCCGGAAGCGGCGGTCGACCTGGAGGTCGTAGGGCTGCGGGGTGGTGATCGGCGTGTGCCGCAGGCCGAGCGAGTCGGTGCCGAGCATCCGGTCGCCGGCCAGGTCGACGAAGCTGAGCGACCACTCCTGCAGGTCGAGCGGCGCGAGCAGCCGCTCGCCGATCCAGCGCATCCGGCCGCCCACCGTGCCGGGGGCCTCGGCGATCCGGTCGGCCAGGTCGGTGACCACCTGCGTCACGCCGTCCGTGATCGCGGACGCCGGGCGCGGCCGGTCCGAGCCCCGGCGGCGGATGCGCCGGCGCTCGGGCTCGACGTCCGAAAGGTCCGAGGCGACGACGAGCAGCGCGCCACGGGTCTTGGCCGCGTACTGCGCCGCGTCGGCGGCCGCGAGCGCGTCGCGCGCGGCCAGCCCCGGCGGCACGACGGCCACCCCGCAGCTGATCTCGACCGGCTGGTCGCCGAGCGACAGGTCGCGCGCCGCCTGCTCGACGACGGTGATGGCGGTGGCGCGTTGCTCGCCCACCAGCAGCACGGCGAACTCGTCGCCCCCCAGCCGCACGGTGACCGAGCCGGGGACGTGGCTCGCCGCGGTCGCCAGCGCGTCGGCGGTGGCCACGATCGCGCGGTCGCCCACGCCGTGGCCGTACTCGTCGTTCAGGTCCTTGAGGTTGTCGATGTCGCACATGACGACCGTCACGCCGGTGGCCTCGGGGACCAGCAGGTCGCGCAGCGCGTCGTCCAGCACCCGCCGGTTGCCGACGCCGGTGAGCGGGTCCTCGAACGCCAGCCGGGCCATGCGCTGCAGGCGTTCGGCGACCGCGACCATGCTGCCGACCTCGACGGCCACCGCCTCGGCGGCGGGCAGGTCGTCGGGGGACAGGCTGGCGTCGGCGCGGCTCAGCCACAGCTCGCCCCACAGCCGGCCGTCGACCGTGAGGGGCACGCTCAACGAGGAGTGCTTGGCCGAGAACTCGAGCAGGGAGCGGCCGTGCTGGTCGAGGTCGGGGTCGTCGGTGCTGTACGACGTCGCGCCGCCGGACAGGACGCGCGCGATCGCGCTGTCGGTGGCGACCTCGTAGACCTCCTCGCGCGGGAAGCGGGTCTCGGCCGCGCTCAGCTCGCCGACGTTGACGAGCGTGCGCAGCATGCCCCGGTCGCGCTCCCAGCGCGACAGCGAGGCGCTGTCGGCCCCGACGGCGCGCATGGCGTACTCGGCGGGCACGGCGAGCATCTCCTCGTACTGCGCGTCGGGCAGCAGGACGAGGCGGTGCAGCGCCCGCTCGGCGGACGTCGGTGCGACCGGGGGGAGGGCAGGGGGCATCGCCACGCGCTCTCCCTCCTCGGACGACGGACGACCGTCCACCTCACGAGGTCGGCAAGGACGGGGTCACGCTTGAGCCGGGGCTGCTGTGAACCACACCGCACCGAGGGGCGGGAGGCTGAGGACGGCCGAGGCGGGCAGGCCGTGCCAGCCCTGGTCGTCGGCGTCGACACCCCCGAGGTTGCCCACGCCGGAGCCACCGTACTGGTCGGCGTCGGTGTTGAGAACCTCTTCCCAACGACCCGCGAACGGCAGGCCGGCGCGGTACTCGTGGTGCGGTGCGCCGCTGAAGTTCACGAAGCAGGCCAGCACCGGGTCGGCCGGGTCCTTCGGGAAGCGCAGGAACGAGAAGACGTTGCCGGCGGCGTCGTTGGCGTCGACCCACCGGAACCCGTCGGGGGACAGGTCCTGCGACCACAGGGCGGGGTGCGAGCGGTAGACCGCGTTGAGGTCGCGCACGAGGGAGTGCACGCCGCGGTGGGCCGGCTGGTCGAGCAGCCACCAGTCGAGCCCGTGGGCGTCGGCCCACTCGGCCTCCTGGGCGAACTCCGAGCCCATGAAGAGCAGCTGCTTGCCGGGGTGCGCCCACATCGAGGCCAGGTAGGCGCGCACGGTCGCCAGCTGCTGCCAGCGGTCGCCGGGCATCTTGCGCAGCAGCGAGCCCTTGCCGTGCACCACCTCGTCGTGGCTGATCGGCAGCACGTAGTTCTCGCTCCACGCGTACATCAGCGAGAACGTCATCTGGTGGTGGTGCCACTGGCGGTGCACCGGCTCGTGCTGCACGTACGACAGCGAGTCGTGCATCCAGCCCATGTTCCACTTCAGCCCGAAGCCCAGCCCGCCCAGGTGCGTCGGCCGGGTGACGCCGGGCCACGCGGTCGACTCCTCGGCGATGGTGACGACGCCCGGCACGCGCTTGTAGACGGTGGCGTTGGTCTCCTGCAGCAGCTGCACCGCCTGCAGGTTCTCGCGCCCGCCGAACTCGTTCGGCAGCCACTCGCCGTCCTTGCGGGAGTAGTCGAGGTAGAGCATCGAGGCCACGGCGTCGACCCGCAGGCCGTCGACGTGGAACTCCTCGCACCAGTAGAGGGCGTTGGCCACCAGGAAGTTCTTCACCTGCGGGCGGCCGAGGTCGAAGACGTGCGTGCCCCAGTCCGGCTGGTCGCCCCGCCGCGGGTCGGGGTGCTCGTACAGCGCCTCGCCGTCGAACTTGGCGAGGGCGAACGCGTCCTTGGGGAAGTGCGCGGGGACCCAGTCGAGGATCACGCCGATCCCGTTGCGGTGCAACGTGTCGACGAGGTACCGGAAGTCGTCGGGGGAGCCGAAGCGCGACGTCGGCGCGTAGTAGCCGGTGACCTGGTAGCCCCAGGACGGGCCGTACGGGTGCTCCATCACCGGCAGCAGCTCGACGTGCGTGAAGCCGGTCTCGAGGACGTAGTCGGTGAGCTGCTCGGCGAGCTCGCGGTAGCCCAGCCCCTCGCGCCACGAACCCAGGTGCACCTCGTAGGTGCTCATCGGGCCCTGGTGCGGGTCGCTCTGCGCCCGCTGCGTCATCCACTCGTCGTCCTGCCAGGAGTAGTCGGACGACGTCACCACCGACGCGGTCGACGGCGGGCGCTCGGTGGCGCGGGCCATGGGGTCGGCCTTGAGGCGGCGCGCGCCGTCGGACCCGGTGATCTCGAACTTGTACCGCGTGCCCTCGGCGACGCCCGGGACGAACAGCTCCCAGACGCCGGTGGAGCCCAGGGAGCGCATGGGGTGGGCGCTGCCGTCCCAGTGGTTGAGGTCGCCCACCAGCCGGATGCCGCGGGCGTGCGGGGCCCACACGGCGAACGACGTGCCGACGACCTCGCCCATCTGGCCGGGGTAGTGGCGCACGTGCGCGCCGAGCACCGACCACAGCTGCTCGTGCCGGCCCTCGCCGATCAGGTGCAGGTCGACGTCGCCGAGCGTGGGCAGGAACCGGTAGGGGTCGTCGGCGGGGTACGTCACCGGCCCGTCCGGGCCGTCGTAGGTGACGTCGAGCCGGTAGTCGGACGGCGCGTCGCCCGGCACGACGCCGACGAAGACGCCGTCGTACTCGTGGCTCAACGGGTGGCGCGAGCCGTCGGGCAGCACCGCCACGACCTCGCGGGCGTTGGGGCGCAACGTGCGCAGGGTCAGCGCGCCGTCGTGCGGGTGCAGGCCCAGCACCCCGTGCGGGTTGCCGTGCGAGCCGTGCACGAGCTCGGCGAGCTCGCCGTGCTGCAGGGGCAGCGGGGTGGGGCGGGTCTGGTCGGGCATGGTCCGCTCCTGGGGTTCGGGGATGGCGCCGGCCAGCAGCCGGTCGACCGCGGCGAGCGGGATGGGCCGCCAGGCCGGGCGGTTGCCGGCCTCGTAGGCGGTCTCGTACAAGGCCTTGTCGAGCTCGAGCGCCGTGAGCAGCGCCGCGCTCTCGCGCGGGTCGCGGCCGGCGACCTCGGCGTAGCCCGCGCAGTAGGCGTCGCGGCAGGTCTCGGCCCACGCCGCGGCCCGCTGGGCGGTGGCGGGGTCACCGCCGCTGGACACCACCAGGTGCCCCGCGGCGTAGTCGAACGAGCGCAGCATGCCGGCGACGTCGCGCAGCGCCAGGTCGGGCACGCTGCGCTCGGCCAGGGGCCGCAGCGGCTCGCCCTCGAAGTCGATGATCAGCCAGCCGCGCGGGCCGCCGTCGAGCACCTGGCCCAGGTGCAGGTCGCCGTGCACGCGCTGCAGCAGCGGCCGCGACGGCAGGTGCCGCACGGCGTCCAGCACCTCGCGGGCCGCCGGCACGCGCTCGGCCAGCTCGGGGGCCTGCCGGGCGGCCCAGGCGAGCCGGTCGAGCAGCCCGTCGGCCAGGCGGTCGGCGCCAACGTCGTCCAGCACCGCGGTGGGCATCTCGGCTGCGAGCGTCGCGTGCACCCGGGCGGTGGCGGCACCGAGCTCGCGGGCCGCCCGCTCGAACGACGCGCCGTCGGCCACGGCGTCCAGCGCCTCGCGCCACGCGTCGCGGGTGTCGGGCACGAACTCCTGGGCGAAGGCCAGGTGCCCGTGGACGACGACGCCGTCCGACGGCCAGCTGCCCTCGACCTGACCGACCGGCCGCGGAACGATCGTCGACCCGGCGTCGGCCAGCGTGGACTGGATGACGACGTCCGGGTTGGCGCCCTCGTGCAGCACGCGGAAGAGCTTGACGATCAGCGGCGGGGCCGGCTCGCCGCCGACGGCCAGCTGCAGCACCACCGAGGTGTTGGACTGCTCGCCCCGCATGACCCGGCTGGTGACCAGCCGGCCGACGGCGGCGGGGTCGGCGTCGCGCTGGCGGTGGCCGCGGGCGTCGCCGGTGCCGGACGGGCCGTCCGAGACCACCGCGCCCTCGTCGAGCACCAGGTCGAGCAGCAGCTGGACGAACACCGGGTCGTGCGGCGCGTCGTAGATCCACCGCGGTCCGAGCTCGGAGTGCTCGGCCCGGCCCACCAGGGCGTGCTCGGCGCCGGGCAGCGGCGCGCCGCGGTAGGTGAGCGGCACCTGGTACACCGTCGGACGCTCGCCGGCGGTGTCGAGCAGGAACCACGTCTCGACGCCGACGTCGCCGTCCGGGTCCTGCCAGCGCAGGCCGCCGATGCGGCGCAGCTGGGGCTCGCGGCCCTTGCCGGCGTACCAGCGCTGCTGCGCCAGCCAGCCGGGCAGCAGCTCGGCGAACGACGGCGTCATCGTCGCGGGGCGGGGCACGGTGTCAGCCACGGTCTCCTTCCTGGTGCTGCTGCAGGCGCAACCAGAAGAAGTCGCGCGAGCCGAGCGACAGGGTCAGCGTGCCGTCGTCGCGGACGGCGGGGAACCCGGCGCCGCCGAAGAGGTCCTCGAGCGTGGCGCGGGCGTGGTCGGGCAGCTGCAGGGTCGCGCCCTGCGGCGTCTGCGCGAGGTTGTTGACGCACAGCACGGCCTCGGGGGCCTCGCCGTGCTCGTCGGAGTCGATGACCCGCAGGAACGCGAGCACCGCCTCGTTGTCGGTCTCGACCGCCACGTAGCGACCGAGCCCGAACACCGGGTGCCGCTTGCGGATCGCGAGCATGCCGCGGGTCCAGTGCAGCAGCGAGGACTTCGTCGCGAGCTGGGCCTCGACGTTGACGGTGTTGTAGTGGTGCACCAGCGACTGGATCGTCGGCAGGTACAGCTTGCCCGGGTCGGCCGACGAGAAGCCGGCGTTGCGGTCGGGCGTCCACTGCATCGGCGTCCGGACGGCGTCGCGGTCCTCGAGCCAGATGTTGTCGCCCATGCCGATCTCGTCGCCGTAGTACAGGCACGGGCTGCCGGGCAGCGAGAGCAGCAGCGCGTTGATCAGCTCGATCTCGGCGCGCGAGCTGTCGAGCAGCGTCGCCAGCCGGCGGCGGATGCCGATGTTGGCGCGCATGCGCGGGTCGGCGGCGTACCAGCCGTACATCGCCGCGCGCTCCTCGGTCGTCACCATCTCGAGCGTGAGCTCGTCGTGGTTGCGCAGGAACGTGCCCCACTGGCCGTGGCCCGGCAGGTCGGGGGTGTCGGCCAGGATGTCGATGATCGGGCGGGCCGACTCGTCGCGCATGGCGTAGTAGATCCGCGGCATCACCGGGAAGTGGAACGCCATGTGGCACTCGGGCTCGTCGTCCGTGCCGAAGTACTCGACGACGTCCTGCGGCCACTGGTTGGCCTCGGCCAGCATGATCCGGCCCGGGAACTCCTCGTCGACCATCGCCCGCAGCCGGCGCAGGAACTCGTGCGTCGCCGGCAGGTTCTCGCAGTTGGTGCCCTCGTCCTCGAACAGGTACGGGATCGCGTCGAGGCGGAAGCCGTCGATGCCGAGGTCCATCCAGAACCGGACGACGTCGAACATCGCCTCCTGCACGGCGGGGTTCTCGAAGTTGAGGTCCGGCTGGTGGCCGAAGAAGCGGTGCCAGAAGTACTGGCGCCGCACCGGGTCGAACGTCCAGTTCGACGTCTCGGTGTCGACGAAGATGATCCGTGCGTCCTGGTAGCGCTCGTCGGTGTCGCTCCACACGTAGAAGTCGCCGTAGGGGCCCTCGGGGTCGGACCGGCTGGCCTGGAACCACGGGTGCTGGTCGCTGGTGTGGTTCATGACCAGGTCGACGATCACCCGCAGCCCGCGCGCGTGCGCCTGGCCGACGAGCTCGGTGAAGTCGGGCAGCGTGCCGAACTCCGGCAGCACCGAGCAGTAGTCGGACACGTCGTACCCGCCGTCGCGCAACGGCGAGGCGTAGAACGGCGGCAGCCACAGGCAGTCGACACCGAGCCACTGCAGGTAGTCCAGCCGGCTGATCAGCCCGGTGAAGTCGCCCGACCCCGACCCGTTGGAGTCGGAGAACGCGCGCACCAGGACCTCGTAGAACACGGCCTTCTTGTGCCAGTTCGGGTCGTGCCGCAGGCCGGGTGCCGACAGGTTCAGGCCCTCCACCCTCAGACCCCTCTCACGTGGACGATGTGGACGGGCTCGAGGTGCGGGTCGAGCCTCACGTAGACGTTCTCGCCCCAGTGCCAGGCGGTGCCCGTCACCAGGTCCTGCGCCACGAAGCCGTCGTGCCAGTCGAGGCCCAGCGCGGGCATGTCGAGGTGGACCGTCGTCTCGCGCGGCCCGTGCGGGTCGAGGTTGGCGACGACCACCACGACGTCCTCGCGGCCGGTGGGCGACTGCGCCGCGGTGAGCCGCTTGCTGAAGCAGATCACCGCGTCGTCGCCGGTCTCGTGGAAGGTGATGTTGCGCAGCCGCTGCAGCGCGGGGTGCTGGCGGCGGATCTGGTTGAGCGTCGTCAACCAGGGCGCCAGGCTGGTGCCGTCGGCCTCGGCCGCCGCCCAGTCGCGCGCCTTGAACTCGTACTTCTCGTTGTCGATCTGCTCCTCGACGCCGGGCCGCGCGACGTTCTCGACCAGCTCGTAGCCGGAGTAGATGCCGTACGTCGGCGCCATCGTCGCCGCGAGCGCGGCCCGCAGCCGGAACGCCGGCCGCCCGCCGTACTGCATGTACGGCGTGAGGATGTCGTGCGTCGTCGGCCAGAAGCTGGGCCGCATGTAGTCGGCCGACGGGCCCGAGAGCTCGGTGAGGTACTCGGTGAGCTCGGCCTTGGTGCTGCGCCAGGTGAAGTAGGTGTACGACTGCTGGAACCCCACCTTGGCCAGCGCGTGCATCATCGCCGGGCGGGTGAAGGCCTCGGCCAGGAAGACCACGTCCGGGTGGTCGCGGTTGACCTCGGCGATCAGCCACTCCCAGAACTCCACCGGCTTGGTGTGCGGGTTGTCGACGCGGAAGAGCGTGACGCCGTGCTCGACCCACGTCAGGACGACGCGCAGCACCTCCGCGTAGATGCCCTCGGGGTCGTTGTCGAAGTTCAGCGGGTAGATGTCCTGGTACTTCTTGGGCGGGTTCTCGGCGTAGGCGATGGTGCCGTCGGCGCGGGTCGTGAACCACTCGGGGTGGCTCGTGACCCAGGGGTGGTCCGGCGAGCACTGCAGCGCGAGGTCGAGCGCGACCTCGAGCCCGAGCTCTCGGGCGCGGGCCGCGAAGTGGTCCCAGTCCTCGAAGGTGCCGAGCGAGGGCTCGATCGCGTCGTGCCCGCCGTCCTTCGAGCCGATGGCGTAGGGCGAGCCGGGGTCCTCGGGTCGCGGGTCGAGGGTGTTGTTGCGGCCCTTGCGGTTCGTGGTGCCGATCGGGTGCACGGGGGTCACGTAGGCGACGTCGAACCCCATGGCGGCGATCGCCGGCAGCCGCTCGGCCGCGGTGCGCAGCGTGCCCGACGTCCAGCGGCCGGTCGCGCTGTCGAGCCGCGCGCCCTCCGAGCGGGGGAAGAACTCGTACCAGGCGCCGACGAGCGCGCGCTCGCGCTGCACCCGCAGCACGAGGTCGGCGCTCGCGGTGACCATCTCGCGCACCGGGTCGTCGGCGAGCGCCGCGTGCACGGCGGGGGAGGTGCCGGCCGCCAGCCGGGCCTGCGCCGGGCGGTCGGTGTCGCGCAGGCCCTTGACGGCGTCGCGCAGCGCGCTGGCGTGGGCCTTGGGACGGCCCTTGGTGCCGGCGGCGCGCTCGAGCAGCAGCGCGCCCTCGACGAGCATCAGCTCGGTGTCGACGTCCGCGGCGACCTTGATCACCGCGTCGTGCTCCCAGGTGGCGTACGGGTCCGACCACCCCTCGACCCGGAAGGTCCAGTCGCCCTCGCGGTCGGGGACGACGTCCGCGCCCCAGGTGTCGAGGCCGGGCTCGAGCAGGGTCATCCGGCGGCGCGCGTGCTCGGCGCCGTCCGGGTCGGTGAGGACGACGGTGGCGGCGACGGCGTCGTGGCCCTCGCGGAAGACGGTGGCGCGCACGGGGACGGCTTCGTGGACGACGGCACGGGCGGGCCAGCGCCCGCCGTCGACGGCAGGGGTGACGTGCAGGACGGGGATGCGACCGATCACCGCCCCGACGCTACCGAGGTCGGTGGGGGCTCGCACATCCCGTGCGGTGCGGATCTCGACCCGCGGTGATCTTTGCGGTCCGCGTCCGACATCTGAAACACCTTGCAGGCTCCTGCAAGAACCTGACCGAAGGTGTCGGGTTCGTGGCCGCGGGAGGCTACGCTCTCTCGACGTGAGAGCCATCCGTCGCTTCAGCGTCCGTACCGTCCTGCCCGAGCCGATCGCCGCCCTGGGCGACCTCGCGAGCAACCTGCGCTGGTCGTGGCACGCGCCGACCCGCGAGCTGTTCGCCGGGCTGGACCGCGCCCGCTGGCAGGCCGTGCGCCACGACCCGGTCGCGCTGCTCGGCGACCTGGGTCCCGAGCGGCTGGCGCAGCTGGCGGACGACGCGTCGTTCGTCGCCACGGTCGACGCGGCCGCCGCCGACCTGCGCGAGTACCTGGAGCAGCCGCGCTGGTTCCAGGAGCACGCCGCGGCCGCGGGTATCGCCGGCGTCCCGCGCTCGATCGCCTACTTCTCGGCCGAGTTCGGCATCACCGCGGTGCTGCCGCAGTACTCCGGCGGCCTCGGCATCCTGGCCGGCGACCACCTCAAGGCGGCCTCCGACCTCGGCGTCCCGATCGTCGGCGTGGGCCTGTTCTACAAGACCGGCTACTTCAAGCAGTCGCTCTCGCGCGAGGGCTGGCAGCAGGAGACCTACCCGGTGCTCGACCCCGACGGCCTGCCGCTGGCGCTGCTGCGCGAGGCCGACGGCACGCCGTGCCAGGTGCAGGTCGCGCTGCCCGGCGGCCGCACGCTGGTGGCGCACGTGTGGAAGGCGCAGGTCGGCCGGGTGCCCCTGCTGCTGCTGGACTCCGACGTCCAGGTCAACGACGAGGCCGCCCGCGGCATCACCGACCGGCTCTACGGCGGGTCGGGCGAGCACCGGCTGCAGCAGGAGATGCTGCTGGGCATCGGCGGCGTGCGCGCGCTGCGCCTGTGGTCGCGGCTGACCGGCGCCCCGGCGCCCGACGTCTACCACTGCAACGAGGGCCACGCCGGCATGCTCGGCCTCGAGCGGATCAGCGAGCTGGTCGCGGCCGAGGGCCTGAGCTTCGACGAGGCGCTCGAGGCGGTGCGCGCGGGCACGGTGTTCACCACCCACACCCCGGTGCCCGCCGGCATCGACCGCTTCGGCACCGACCAGATCCAGACCTACCTGGGCGGCGACAACGGGCTGGCCGGCGTCCCGGTCGACCGCGTGCTCGCGCTGGGCGCCGAGGACTACCCCGGCGGCGAGGCGGGCGTCTTCAACATGGCCGTCATGGGCCTGCGGCTCGGCGGCCGCGCCAACGGCGTCTCGCAGCTGCACGGCGAGGTCAGCCGGCACATGTTCGACGGGCTGTGGCCGGGCTTCGACGACCGCGAGGTGCCGATCAGCTCGATCACCAACGGCGTGCACGCCCCGACCTGGGTCGACCAGCGGGTCTTCGACCTCGCCGAGAAGCACCTGGGCACCGCGCAGGTCGCCGACGCCGGGATGTGGGACGACGTCCCGCGCGTCCCGGCCGCCGAGGTGTGGGGCGCCCGCCGCGAGATGCGCGAGCAGCTCGTCGTCGAGGCCCGCCGTCGCCTGCGGTCCTCGTGGCTGCGCCGCGGCGCCAGCCAGGCCGAGCTGGGCTGGGTCGAGAACGCCCTCGACCCCGACGTCCTGACCATCGGCTTCGCCCGCCGCGTGCCGACGTACAAGCGGCTCACGCTCATGCTGCGCGACCCCGACCGGCTCAAGGCCCTGCTGCTGCACCCGACCCGCCCGATCCAGCTCGTCATCGCCGGCAAGTCCCACCCAGCCGACGACAAGGGCAAGTCGCTGATCCAGCAGATGGTGCGCTTCGCCGACGACCCCGAGGTGCGGCACCGCATCGTCTTCCTGCCTAACTACGACATCGCGATGGCCCAGTACCTCTACCCGGGCTGCGACGTCTGGCTGAACAACCCGCTGCGCCCGTTCGAGGCGTGCGGGACGTCGGGCATGAAGTCCGCCCTCAACGGCGGCCTGAACCTCTCGATCCTCGACGGCTGGTGGGACGAGTGGTTCGACGGCGAGAACGGCTGGGCCATCCCCACCGCCGACGGCGTCGACGACCCCGAGCACCGCGACGACCTCGAGGCCGCCGCGCTGTACGACCTGATCGAGGGCCAGGTCGCGCCGCGCTTCTACGCGCGCGACGACGAGACCGGGCTGCCCGGCCGCTGGCTCGAGATGGTGAGCCACACCCTGCGCTCGCTCGGGCCCAAGGTGCTGGCCACCCGCATGGTGCGCGACTACGTCGAGCAGCTCTACACGCCGGCCGCGCGCGCCGGCTGGGCGCTGGACGGCGAGGGGCACCCCGGCGCTCGCGAGCTGGCCGCGTGGAAGTCTCGCGTGCGCCAGGCGTGGGGCTCGGTGCGGGTCGACCACGTCGAGTCCTCGGGCGTCAGCGACTCGCCGCAGGTGGGCGACCTGCTCGCCGTACGGGCCTTCGTCTCGCTCGACGGCCTGGACGCCCAGGACGTGCAGGTGCAGGTGGTCCACGGGCGCGTGTCGTCCGACGACGAGCTCGCCGACACCCAGCTGGTGACCCTGCACCACGCCGAGACCTACGAGGGCGGCCGCCACCGGTTCGAGGGCGACATCAAGCTCGCCCGCACCGGCGCGTTCGGGTACACCGTGCGCGTGCTGCCGGCCCACCGCGGCCTCGGCAGCAGCGCCGAGCTCGGCCTGGTCGCCAACGCCTGACCCGTCGTCCGGCCGCCCGGAGACCGCACTTCGGGCCCGAAGTGCTGTTCTCGGGCCCGGCTGACCGCACATCGTGCCCGAAGTGCGGTCAGCCGACCGCGGCGTAGAGGTGCACCGAGAGGGCGCCGACCGGCACGGGCCCGGCGTGCCCGGACGTCGGGCCGCCGGGCCGCTCGTCGGCGGAGTCCCAGAGCAGGTCGTAGGACGACGCCCACGCACCTGCGGGCAGCGCGACCTCGACGTCGTGCGCCGCGCCGTTCAGCACCAGCAGCAGCGAGCGCCCGCCGGCCGGCTCGCCGTGCAGGAAGGCCTGCAGCACCCGGGTGTGCGGGTCGTGCCAGCGGTGGTCGTCCATCGGCGTGCCGTCGGCGGCGAACCACGCGAGGTCGCGGGTGCCGTCGGCGTGCGGCGCCCGTGAGCCGAAGAACTGCCGCTGGCGCAGCGCGGGGTGCTCGCGACGCAGCCGCAGCAGGTGCGTGGTGGTGGCCAGCAGGTCGAGCTGCCACCCGGCGAGGTCCCAGTCGAGCCACGAGGTGCGGTCGTCGCGGCTGTACGCGTTGTTGTTGCCGCGCTGGGTGCGGCCGAGCTCGTCGCCCGCGGCCAGCATGGGCACGCCGGTCGAGAGCAGCAGCGTGCCGAGCAGGTTGCGCACCGAGCGGCGCCGGGCGGCGAGCACCTCGGGCAGGTCGGTGGGTCCCTCGACGCCGTGGTTCCACGCCCGGTTGTCGTCGTGCCCGTCGCGGTTGAGCTCGCCGTTGTCGTGGTTGTGCTTGTGCTCGTAGGCGGTCGTGTCGGCCAGGGTGAACCCGTCGTGCGCCGCGACGTAGTTCACCGACGCGAGGGGACCGCGGTCGCGCGCGCCGAACAGGTCCTGCGACCCGCTGACCCGCGTGGCCAGCTCGCGCACGCCGTGTCCGGCCTCGCCGCGGCCCGCGCGGGCGGCGTCCGGCAGCCAGAAGGTGCGCACGGTGTCGCGGAACCGGTCGTTCCACTCGGCCATCGGCGGCGGGAACTGGCCGGTGCGCCAGCCGTGCGGGCCGACGTCCCAGGGCTCGGCGACGAGCTTGACCTGCGAGAGCACGGGGTCCGAGCGCAGGGCCACCAGGAAGGGGTGGTCGGGGTCGTAGCCGTCGTCGCGGCCGCGCGCGAGGGCGGTGGCCAGGTCGAAACGGAAGCCGTCGACGTGCGCCTCCTGCACCCAGTACCGCAGCGAGTCCAGGGCGAGCTGCACCACCCGCGGGTGGCGGAAGTCGAGGGTGTTGCCGCAGCCGGTGACGTCGACGTCGCGCCCGTAGTCGTCGAGCCGGTAGTAGGCCCGGTTGTCGAGCCCGCGCAGCGACAGGGTGGCGCCGTCGCGGCCCTGCTCGCAGGTGTGGTTGTAGACGACGTCCAGCAGCACCTCCAGGCCCGCCTGGTGCAGCAGCCGCACCATGCCCTTGAACTCGGCGAGCACCTCGGCCGGGTCGGTGGCGCTGGCGTAGGCGGCGTGCGGCGCGAAGAACCCCAGGGTGTTGTAGCCCCAGTAGTTGGTCATGGCGCGCCGCGCCAGGTGCGGCTCGTGCGTGAAGGCGTGCACCGGCAGCAGCTCGACGGCGGTGACGCCCAGGCCGGTCAGGTGCTCGACCGTGGCGGGGTGGGCCAGGCCCGCGTACGTCCCGCGCAGGTGCTCCGGGACGCCGGGCAGCAGCCTGGTCAGCCCGCGCACGTGCGTCTCGTAGACGACGGTCTGCGACCACGGCACGGACGGCGGCCGGTCGTCGCCCCAGTCGAACGCGCGGTCGAGCACGACGCCCCGCGGCACGTGCGGCCCGGAGTCGCGCGGGTCGAGCACGTCGGGGTCGCCGCTGAGGTCGGCACCCACCACGTGGCCGAACACCTCGGGGCGCCACGACACCTCGCCGACCACGCCGCGCGCGTAGGGGTCGAGCAGCAGCTTGGCCGGGTTGTGGCGCAGCCCGCGCGCCGGCTCCCACGGCCCGTGCGCCCGGAACCCGTAGCGGTCGCCGGCCCGCAGCCCCGGCACGTGGGCGAAGTGCACGCCGTGCACGCGCTCGGTCAGCTCGACCCGCCGCTCGACGGTCTCCGGCCCGGTGCCGTCGACCAGGCAGAGCTCGACCCCGTCGGCGTGCCCGGCGTACACCGCGACGTCCGCGCCGTCCTCGCGCAGCGTGACGCCGAGCGGTGGCGGGGACTCCGCGGCGGGACGACGGCTCACCCCGGCAGTCTGCCGCACGGGCGCGGAACACCGGCGGCGCGCGGGCGGTTGCCGCCTGCATGCCACTGACCGGAGAGTACGAGCCGAGCCCGGAGCGCTGGGTCCGCGAGCAGGTCGCCACCTACGAGGCGTCCGGCGGCACCGAGGGGACGACGATGCGCGGAGTCCCCGTCGTCGTCGTGACCAACCGCGGAGCCCGCAGCGGCAAGCTGCGCAAGACCCCGTTGATGCGGGTCGAGCACGACGGCCGCTACGCGCTGGTCGCCTCGAAGGGCGGCGCACCCGAGCACCCGGTCTGGTACCGCAACCTGCTCGCCGACCCCACGGTCGAGCTGCAGGACGGCCCGGAACGCCAGGACATGGCCGCGCGCGAGCTGGACGGCGACGAGCGGGCGCTGTGGTGGGAGCGCGCCGTCGCCGTGTGGCCGGACTACGCGAGCTACCAGCGCAAGACCGACCGGCAGATCCCGGTGTTCGTGCTCGAGCCCGTCGCCTGACCAGCCCGGTCGACCCGCTAGGGCAGCAGCACGACCTTGCCGGGCGCGTGTCGGCCCAGCAGCAGCCGATGCGCCTCGGCGGCCTCCTCGAGCGGCAGCTCGGCCGCGACCACCACGCGCACCCGGCCCTCACCGGCGTCGGCCAGCAGCCCGGCCCGCGCCGCCATCCGCAGGTCGTCGCCCGGGTCGCCGCCGGCGCCCAGCAGCTTGATCCCCTCCTGCGGCCCGCGGGTGAAGTTCGCGATGGTCGCGATGCGCTGCCGGTCGGCGACGAGCGCGAGCGAGACCTCGAGCGCCTCGTCGGTGCCGACGGTGTCGACCGCCGCGTCGACGCCGGACGGCGCCAGCGCGCGCACGCGGTCGGCGAGCCCCTCGCCGTGGGCGACCGGGACGACGCCGAGCTCGCGCAGCAGGTCGTGCCCCGCCTCGCTCGCGGTGCCGACGACGGTGGCGCCCTGCGCCACGGCCAGCTGGACGGCCATCAGGCCGACGCCACCGGTGGCGCCGTGCACGAGCACCGTGTCGCCCTCGCGCACGCCCGTGGCCACGAGCGTGTGCACCGCCGTGCACCCGGCGAGCAGCAGCCCGGCGGCCTGCGACCACGGCAGCGACGGCGGCTTGGGCAGCACGGCCGCACCCGGCACGACGACCTGGTCGGCGTAGGCGCCCGTGGTCCGGAACACCACGACCTCGTCGCCCACGGCGACCGGCCCGGCCACGCCCTCGACCTCGGGCCCGACGGCGCTCACGACGCCGGCGGCCTCGAAGCCCAGGCGGATCGGCAGGTTCGAGGGGTCGGTGCCCCACACGCCCGAGTACGACTTGGCGTCGGCCGGGTTCGTGCCGACCGCCCGGACGTCGACCACCACCTGCCCCGGACGGGGCTCGGGCGTCTCGGCCTCGACCACCTGCAGGACCTCGGGACCGCCGTAGCCGGTCGCCACCACCGTGCGTGCCATGCCCGCGCCAACCGCACGGGGGGCGGGCTTGTTCCGCCACCGCCGCGACTACCGTGGTCGCCATGACCGACCCGACGTCGCTGCCCGACTTCCCGCCGCCGTCCGGCGAGCGACCCCTGCGCGGCCGGGTGCTCGACGTCCTGATCGACGAGGGCTACCGCCCCGACATCGACGAGGACGGCGACGTCGCGGTCAAGGTGCAGGGCCAGCAGCTCTACGTGCGCAGCACCGAGGGCGACATCACGGTGCTGCGCGTGTTCGGCCAGTGGCGCCTCGGCGACGCGCCGGCCGACGAGCTGGCCCTGCTGCGCGCGTGCAACGCCGTCACCGGCCGGCTCTCGGTCGCCAAGTGCACGCTGGGCGACGGCTTCCTCGTCGTGTCGGCCGACCACGTCGTCACCTCGGGCACCCCGCTCGAGCTGGTGCTGACCTCCTCGCTCGAGCTGGTGCTCACCGCCGTGAACCTGTGGCACGAGGCGCTGGCCGAGGCCACCGGCACCGACGGCTAGGGTGGCGCGTCGGTCCCACGTCTGCAGGAGGTCCCCGTGAGCGAGTTCGTCCGGCTCGAGGTCGAGGGCGGCATCGGCACCATCCGGCTCGACCGGCCGCCGATGAACGCGCTGAACGCGCAGGTGCAGGAAGAGATCCGCGCCGCCGCGGTCGAGGCCTCCGAGCGCCGCGACGTCAGCGCCGTCGTCGTCCACGGCGGCGAGAAGGTCTTCGCCGCGGGCGCCGACATCAAGCAGATGCAGCAGATGGGCTTCACCGACATGGTCGACCGCTCGTCGGCCCTGCAGTCCTCGCTGTCGGCCGTCGCGCAGATCCCCAAGCCGACCGTCGCGGCCATCACCGGCTACGCCCTCGGCGGCGGGCTCGAGCTGGCCCTGTGCTGCGACTTCCGGGTGTGCGGCGACAACGCCAAGGTCGGCCAGCCCGAGATCCAGCTCGGCATCATCCCCGGCGCCGGAGGCACGCAGCGGCTGCCGCGCCTGATCGGCCCCTCGCGCGCCAAGGACCTGATCTTCAGCGGCCGCTTCGTCGACGCCGCCGAGGCGCTCGCGATCGGCCTGGTCGACCGCGTCGTCGCGCCGGACGACGTCTACACGGCCGCGCGCGAGCTCGTCGGCCGCTACGTCGGCGGGCCGGCCTACGCGCTGCGCGCCGCCAAGGAGGCGGTCGACCGCGGCCTCGAGACCGACCTCGCCACCGGGCTCGAGATCGAGCGGGTGCAGTTCGCCTCGCTGTTCGCCACGCAGGACCGCGCCACCGGCATGGAGTCGTTCGTCACCGAGGGCCCGGGCAAGGCCACGTTCGAGGGTCGCTGAGGTCGTGGTCCCCGCCGCGAGCGACCCCGCGCCGCACCCGGTCGCGACCGCGGCCGAGGTCGAGCTGGCCTGGAGCGACACCAAGCTCGCCCAGGTGCTGTACCACGACTGGGAGGCCGGCACCTACGACGAGAAGTGGTCCATCTCGTTCGACGAGCGCTGCATCGACTACGCGCGCGACCGCTTCGTCGCCGTCGCCGGCCGGGACGGCTGGCCGTACGGCACGGCGCTCGAGATCGGTGCGGGCACCGGTTTCTTCGCGCTGAACCTCAAGCAGGCCGGCGTGGTCGACCAGGTGCACGTCACCGACCTGTCGCCCGGCATGGTCGAGGCGGCGAAGCGCAACGCCGCCGGGCTCGGCTTCGAGGTCGAGGGGCGCGTCGCGGACGCCGAGCGGCTGCCGTACGACGACGACACGTTCGACCTCGTCGTGGGCCACGCGGTGATCCACCACATCCCGGACGTCGAGCTCGCCCTGCGCGAGGTGCTGCGGGTGCTCAAGCCCGGCGGCCGGTTCGTCGTGGCGGGGGAGCCGACCCGGGTGGGCCACTGGTACGCCCGCCGTCTCGGCCAGCTCACCTGGGCCGCCACCACCCGCGTCACGCACCTGGACCCGTTGCGCGACAGGTGGTCCCGGCCGCAGGAGGAGCTCGACGAGTCGTCCCGCGCCGCCGCGCTGGAGGCGGTCGTCGACCTGCACACCTTCGACCCCGACGAGCTCGCGCGCACCGCGCTGCGGGCCGGGGCGGTCGACGTCCGCACCGTCACCGAGGAGCTCACCGCGGCCGTCGTCGGCTGGCCGGTGCGCACGTTCGAGGCGGCCGTGAACCCCGAGCGGCTCGGGCTGCGCTGGGCGACGTTCGCCTTCCGCACCTGGCAGCGGCTCTCGGCGGTCGACCGGGTGCTGGCCCGCGTCGTGCCGGCCCGGCTGTTCTACAACGTCGGGCTCACCGGCACGAAGGCCGGCTGAGCGCGCCGTGCGGTCGACCCGGCCGGTGCCGGACGGCGTCCTCGGGGCGTGGCTCGTCCGGCTGCGCGACGGGCGCGACCCGCGTCAGGCGCGCTTCCTCACCACCGAGAGCTGGCGCTGGGTCGTGCGGAACCGCGCGTGGACCCCCTGGTACCTCGTGCGCTACTGGCGGCTGCTGGTGTTCAAGGCGCGCAACCCGCACGTCGTCACCCGCGGCATGGTCTTCCTCGGCCGCCGGGTCGAGCTGCGCGCGCGGCCGGGCTACGGCCGGCTGGTGCTCGGCCGGTGGGTGCACGTCGGCGACGAGAACCGGCTGCGCGCCCACGAGGGCACCCTGACCGTCGGCGACAAGGCCGTGTTCGGCCGTGACAACACCGTGAACTGCTACCTGGACGTCGAGATCGGCGAGGCGACGATCGTGGCCGACTGGGTCTACGTCTGCGACTTCGACCACGTCACCGACGACGTCCACGTGCCGATCAAGGACCAGGGCATCGTGAAGTCGCCCGTGCGGATCGGCCCGGACGTCTGGGTCGGCGCCAAGGCGACGGTGCTGCGCGGGACGACGATCGGCGCCGGCTGCGTCCTGGCCGCGCACACGGTGGCGCGCGGCACGTACCCCGAGCTCTCGGTGGTGGTCGGCAGCCCGGGCCGGGTGGTGCGCGACCGGCGCGAGACCTTCGCGGCGGGGCAGGAGCACCGTGCCGCCCTCGCCGACATGGCGCGCAAGCACCGCGAGAGCGCTGCCGGTCAGCCGCCGGCCGAGACCCCGCGGTAGACCGCGACCAGCGCGTGCGCGACGCCCGACCACGGGCGGGCCGCGGCGGCCCGGCGTCCGGCAGCTCGG
>NZ_BAAGXY010000073.1:0-30516 GCF_054779595.1 Angustibacter peucedani | reverse complement strand
GCCCGGCACGCCGCGGTGCTGGTCGGGGCCGACCCGGCGCCGGCACCCGGGCTGGCCGACCCGCGCGACGCCCTGCCGCGCCCGACCCGGGCGGCCGACCTCCCGTCGTCCGGCGACCTCGACCCGACGTCCGGCCCGGACGGCGTCGGCGGCCGCGTCGTCACCGTGTGGGGGACGCCGGGGGCGCCGGGCCGCACGACGGTGGCCGTGGGGCTCGCCGCCGAGCTGTCCGCCGCCGGGCGGTCGACGCTGCTCGTCGACGCCGACACGACGGCCGCGAGCGTGGCCCAGCAGCTCGGCCTGCTCGACGAGGCGTCCGGGCTGGTGAGCGCCTGCCGCGCCGCCGACCGCGGTGCGCTGGACCCCGCCGCGCTGGCCCAGCTGGCCCCGCTCGTCGCCGACCGGTGGCGGGTGCTCACCGGACTGGCCCGTGCGGCCCGCTGGCCCGAGGTGCGGGGCGGGGCGCTCGCCACCGTGCTGGGCGCGGCCCGCTGCGTCGCGGCCTGGACCGTCGTCGACGTCGGCGCCCGGCTCGAGCGCGACGAGGAGCTCGCCTTCGACGTCGCGGCCCCTCGGCGGCACGCCGCGACGCTGACGGCGCTGGCCGAGTCCGACGTCGTCGTCGCGGTGGGATCGGCCGGACCGGTCGGGCTGCAGCGGCTGGTGCGGGGGCTGCAAGAGCTCGCCGAGGTCACCGACGTGACGCCGGTCGTGGTGGTCAACCGGGTGCGGGCGAGCGCGGTCGGACCGCGCCCGGCCCGCCGGGTGCGCGAGGCGCTCGAGCGGTACGCCGGTGTCGACGACCCCGTGCTCCTCCCGGACGACGCCCCCGCCCTCGACGCCGCGCTGCTCGTCGGGCGGTCGCTGGTCGAGCACGCGCGCACCAGCCCGGTGCGGCAGGGACTGCTCGACCTCGTCGGCCGCCTCGACCGGGCTGCTGCCCTCCCGCCCCGGCCGGACGCCGCGCTCGCGGGCGCTGGTTAGGCTGCGCCGGTGACCTCGCCGAGCCGCTCCGAGCCCACCCCGACCGGCCTGGTGGTCGACTGGGGCGGCGTGCTGACGGCCGGCATCGGCGACGCCTTCACGGCGTGGGCGCAGGCCGAGGGCGTCGAGTACGGCCACTACCTCGCGGCGCTCAGGCGCTGGATCGGCCCCGACGCCGTCGACCCGGCCGAGAACCCGGTTCACGCCCTCGAGCGCGGCGAGCTCGAGGTGCCGGACTTCGAGCGCAAGCTGGCCGAGGCGTTGCGCGAGAACGGGTCGCGGGTGCAGGCCGAGGGGCTGCTGCAGCGCATGTTCGCCGGGCTCGAGCTGCTCGAGGAGTCGATGGTGGGCCTGGTGCGCCGGGCCAAGGCCGCCGGGCTGCGCACCGCGCTGCTGTCGAACAGCTGGGGCAACGACTACCCGCGCGAGGGGTGGGACACGCTGTTCGACGCCGTCGTCATCAGCGGCGAGGTCGGCATGCGCAAGCCCGAGCACCGCATCTACCACCACGTCCTCGACCTGATCGACCTCGAGCCGCACCAGGCGGTGATGGTCGACGACCTGCCGCCCAACATCAGGGCCGCCGTCGAGGTCGGCATGGTCGGCGTGCTGCACGAGACCTACGAGCAGACCCGCACCGAGCTGGAGGCCGTCTTCGACCTCGACCTCGGGCCGGACGAGCCGGACCAGCCCGAGGCCGAGAAGCGCGAGGCCGAGAACAGCTAGGCCGAGAAGAGCAGGAACAGCCCGCCGCAGGTGTAGGTCACCATCAGCACCAGCAGCGGCAGCTGGCCGACCACCGCGTGCCGCCGCGGGAAGAGCCGCACCGCGCGGTCGTGCGCGAGCACCACGCCCAGCACGTGCCCCAGCACGATCGCGCACACCTGCACCGTCGCCACCAGCGTCGGCTGCAGCAGGGCGGTGTTCGGCGCCCGCCCGGCCAGCCCGAGCCAGGACGACCCGTCGCCCAGCGGGTCGTCCAGGTGCAGGAAGGCGTTCTGCCCCTCGAGCACCAGCAGCGACCAGTAGTGCGCCACGACGTACCCCAGCGCCACCGGTACCAGCGACGGCGCGAACGCCCCCGGCATCGAGCGCACCCGCGCGCCGCCGACCCACCCGGCCAGCGCCGTGCACCCCGCGAAGAGCAGGCCGACCACCACCACGACGCCGACCAGCCCGAACGTCTTCACCAGGGTCTGCGGCAACGGCGAGGACTGCACGAACGTGAACCACGCCGGCGCGTTCGACGCCCCGTCGTAGGCCGTCGTCCCGAGCATCACGGCCACCGTGGCCGGCAGCCCAGGGGCGGGCGCCAGCGCGTCCAGCCCGGCCAGCGGCGACCGGACGACGAGCCGCCCGTCCGCCCGCCGCCCCAGCACCGACAGCCGCCCGAACAGGCCGGACCACACCTCGAAGGCGTCACCGCGGTCGTACCACCGCGAGCCGAAGACGAAGCCCGCCAGCAGCTGCACCGCGACGTAGAGCGTGATCGCCAGCCGCAGCACCGGCAGCGTGGCGTTCTCGGGTGCCACCAGCTCCAGCCAGGTGAACGCCAGCAGCCCCACCGCCGCCGGCCAGTACCCGAGCCCGCGCGGCAGGGCCACCACGCCGTCGGCCGGGTCGAGCCGCGCCGCCCGCAGCACCAGCCCGTGCAGCGCCCGCACCGGGTTCACCCGCCGCCACACCGGTCCGAACGCCACCGACAGCGGCACCAGCCCGACCCAGAGCAGCACGTAGACCACGAACGGCACCGGGTTGTCGGCGTCGTCCTTGCCGAGCACCAGGGCCACGAGCACGTAGGCCGTGACCACCCCGCCCAGCACCGCGATCACCGCCCGCGTCACCCGCGAGTCGAGCCCGCTCGCCAGCCACGACGGAAGGGGAATCCCGGCGTTCGCCCCGTCGACCCGCGGCTCGCGCCACAGCAGCCCGAGCAGCACGAACGACACGACCAGCGCCGTGGCGGCGCCGGCCACGGCCAGGCCGAAGGGGAGGGGGAGGTCCTGCCGGCTGCCCACGCCGTGGGCGACCAGAGCGGTCCTCACCGCACCAGCACCTGCAGCAGCCGCAGCTCGGGGTGGTGGGTCTCGACCTCGTACAGACCGGGCTCGTCGCCGGTGAGGTCGATCGTGGCTGGCTGGCCGGCCGTGAGCTCCTTCTCGACCTCGAACCCGTGCGCGTGCAGCTCGTCGTCGTGGTCGGCGGTCACCACCAGCCGCAGGGTCTGCCCGCTGGCGATCTCGACCCGGGCCGGCTTCGGGGTGACCTTCGTCCCGTCGACCGTGATGGTCAGGGTGCGGACGTCGTCCGAGGGGCTGGACGAGGCCGTCGAGGACGCCGTCGAGGAGGCCGTCGGCGTGGTGCCCGGGGTGGGCTCGCCGGACGCGATGCCGGTGCTCGGGCTCGGCGCGGACGACGGCGGCTCGGCCTGGCTGCATCCCGCGAGCCCCAGCGCGCCCACGAGCAGGAGACCGGCGACGGGCAGCACGGGGCGACGCGAGGGAGCCGGCATGTGCCCAGTCTAGGCAGCGGGGAGGTGGCACGATGAGCAGGTGCCGGTCCGGTTGAGCCCCCTCGACGCGTCGTTCCTCTACCTCGAGGAGCCCACGACGGCGATGCACGTGGGCTCGGTGACGATCTTCGAGCCCCCCGAGGACGGCTTCGACTACGAGCGCCTCGTCCGGCTGGTCAGCGCCCGCATCGCGTTCGTCCCGCGCTACCGCCAGCGCGTGCGCACCGTGCCCGGTCGGCTCGCCAACCCGGTGTGGGTCGATGACGAGCACTTCGACGTCACGTACCACGTGCGGCGCTCGGCGCTGCCGCGGCCGGGCACCGACGAGCAGCTGGCCGAGCTCGTGGGGCGCCTGCAGTCGCGGGCCCTCGACCGCGCCCGCCCGCTGTGGGAGGTCTACCTGGTCGAGGGTCTGGCCCGGGGGCGGTTCGCCATCGTCACCAAGACCCACCAAGCGCTCGTCGACGGCGTCAACGCGATCGACATCGGCCAGGTCATCCTCGACGACAGCCCCGAGACGCCCGACGTCCCCACCGACACCTGGACCCCTGCCAAGGAGCCCACCGACGTCGAGCTCGTGGTGAGCGCGATCACCGACGCGGTGCGCAGCCCCGGCGCGGCGATCGAGGCGTTCCAAGGCAGCGCCAACGACGTGAAGGCGACGGCCGGCAAGGTCGCCGGCCAGCTCGGCCACCTGCTCTCGCAGGCCGCGCGCACCGCCGCCCGGCCCGCGCCGACGTCCCCGCTGAACGTCGAGATCGGCGAGCAGCGGCGCTGGGCCATGGCGTCGACGTCGCTCGAGGACCACCGCAAGGTGCGCGTGCGGCACAGCCGCACCGGGCACCGCGAGCTCACGGTCAACGACGTCGTGCTCGCCACGGTCGCCGGCGCGCTGCGCGCCTGGCTGCTGACGCGCGGCGAGAGCGTCGTGCCCGCCACGGTGGTGCGGGCCCTCGTGCCCGTCAGCGTGCAGGGCGACGACGAGGCGCCGCACCGCGTGGGCAGCCGGGTCAAGGCGTTCGTCGTCGACCTGCCGGTGGGCGAGCCCAACCCCGCGGTGCGCCTGCACCAGATCGGCTACGCCATGAGCGCGCAGGCCGAGGCGGGCGACGCGGTGCGGGCCGAGACGCTGGTCGGCATCGCCGGCTTCGCGCCGCCGACCCTGCACTCGCTCGGCGCGCGCGTGGCCAGCGCCGCCTCGCGCCGGCTGTTCAACCTCATCGTCACCAACGTGCCCGGGCCGCAGCGGCCGCTGTACGCCGGCGGAGCCCGCATGCTCGCCACCTACCCGGTGATGCCGCTGGCCCGCCGGCAGGCCGTGAGCATCGGGCTGACGTCGTACGACGGGCGGGTCTACTACGGCGTCAACGGCGACCGCGACGCCATGCCGGACGTCGGCGTGCTGGCGCAGTGCCTGGTCGACGCGCTCGCCGAGCTGCGGGAGACCGCCAGGTGACGCGCCGGGGGCTGGTGCTCGGCGGCGGGGGAGTCCTCGGGGCGGCCTGGATGGTCGGGGCCCTGGTGGCGCTCGAGGAGCACCTCGGCGTCGACCTGCGCGAGTCCGAGGCGCTGGTCGGGACGTCGGCCGGCTCGGTCGTCGCGGCCCTGCTGGCAGCGGGGGTCAGCGTCGACGAGCTGCGTCTGCACCAGTCCGGGCTGCCGCTGCCCAGCGGCCTGCTCAGCGAGTTCCGCTGGGACTACGAGACGGCCACCGGGTCGGGTCGCCCGCCGCGCCCGCGCCCCGGTCTGGGGTCGGCCGGCCTGATCGCCCGCAACGTCAGCCACCTGCGCCGCCTGCCCCCGACCGCCGTGCTGTCGGCGCTGCTGCCCGAGGGCCGCGGCTCGCTCGAGAGCGTCGGCGCCATGGTCAAGCACGTGGTGCCGCACGGCTGGGTCGACCGCGAGGGCCTGCAGGTCGTGACCATGGACTACGAGACCGGACGACGGGTGCCGTTCGGCCGACCGGGCGCGCCGGTGGCCGACCTGGCCGAGGCGGTCATGGCGTCCTGCGCGATCCCCGGCTGGTACCAGCCGGTGCGGATCGGCACCGACCGGTACGTCGACGGCGGGGCCTGCTCGTCGACGTCCGTGGACCTGCTCGCCGGCCAGGGGCTCGACGAGGTGTGGGTCGTCGCCCCCTCGGTCAGCTTCGCGATGGACGCACCCGACCAGCTCGTCACCCGGCTCGAGCGGCAGTGGCGCGTGCGGGTCACCCGCCGCTGCCTGCGCGAGGTGGCCAAGGTGCACGCGGGCGGCACCGAGGTGACCGTGATCGGTCCCGGTCCTGAGGACCTCGCCGAGATCGGCGGCAACCTCATGGACGTCGCCCGCCGCCGCACGGTGCTCGAGACCTCGCTGCGCACGTCCGCCGACTCGCTGCGCGACCCCGAGCCGCTGGACGCCCTGCCGGCGCGCGTCGACGACGCCGAGGCCGCGGTGGGTGCCGGCGAGCCCGACCTCGACGGCGAGGTGACGTCCGACCAGGCGCCGCGCGACGTCGTCCGACGAGAGGTGGGGTCCTAGTGCGGGTCTACGTGCCGGCGACGCTCGGGTCGCTGAAGCGCTTGCAGGACAACGGTTTCAGCGGCCCGGTGCAGGCGCACGCCGTGACGCCCGAGCTGCGCGAGTGGTACGCCGACGGCGACGCCGAGGAGCTCGAGTACGCCGCGTCCGACGAGGCGGCAGAGGCGTCGCTGCGGCTGCTCGCCGACGACGCCGGCAGCCCGCGCCGCCGCGTGGTGGTGGCGGCCGACGTCCCGGACGCCGACGTGCGGGTGGTGGGCGGGCTCTCGCGCTCGGCCGTCGTCGTCGACGCGGACGTGGCCCGCTCGGCGGTCGTGAGCCTGCACGTCGACGACGCCGACGCGGTCGTCGACGTCACCCGGGCCGTCGAGGCGCTGCCCGCTGCGGCGGCCGGCGACGACGACGCGCGGTTCACGGTCGACGGCGCGGCCTCCCACGAGCTGCTCTGGTACGACGTCACCGAGCTCGACGACGTGCTCGACCTGCGCTGACTCCTGCCCTCCCGGGCGTGACATGCTGACGGCGGTCAGATCTCGGCAGAGCCGCCGAGAGCCCAGAGCCGACAGGAGCACCGCGCGATGGACGCCCGCACGACCGTCCCCACCCCCGTCAACGAGCCGGTGCTCGACTACGCGCCCGGCAGCGCCGAGCGCGCGGCGATCGAGGTGCGGCTGGCCGAGCTGCAGGGGGAGCGGTTCGACCTGCCCATGACCATCGGCGGCCGCCAGCGCATGGGCGCCGGGCGCCGGGTGCGCGTCGTGCAGCCGCACCGGCACCGCCACGTGCTGGGCGTGCTCAAGAACGCGACCCAGGGCGACGCGCGCGACGCCGTCGCCGCGGCCAAGAAGGCGGCTCCGGCCTGGCGCGCGCTGCCGTTCGACGAGCGGGCCGCGGTCTTCCTCAAGGCCGCCGAGCTGCTCTCGGGCCCGTGGCGTCCCACGCTCAACGCGGCCACCATGCTCGGCCAGTCCAAGACCGTCGTGCAGGCCGAGATCGACTCCGCCTGCGAGCTGATCGACTTCTGGCGCTTCAACGTCTCGTTCGCGCGCACGCTGCTCGAGGAGCAGCCGGTCGCGAACAGCAAGGGCATCTGGAACCGGCTCGACCACCGCCCGCTCGAGGGCTTCGTCTACGCCATCACGCCCTTCAACTTCACCGCGATCGGCGGCAACCTGCCGACGGCTCCCGCGCTGATGGGCAACACCGTGGTGTGGAAGCCCGCCCCGACCCAGCAGCTGGCGGCGCACTTCACGATGCAGCTGCTGCAGGCGGCCGGTCTGCCCGACGGCGTCATCAACCTCGTCACCGGCGACGGCATCGCGGTCTCGGAGGTCGCGCTCAAGGACCCCGACCTCGCGGGCATCCACTTCACCGGTTCGACCAAGGTCTTCCAGCACCTCTGGCAGCAGGTCGGCGCCAACATCGCCGGCTACCGCAGCTACCCGCGGATCGTCGGGGAGACCGGCGGCAAGGACTTCGTCGTCGCGCACGCGAGCGCCGACGTCGACGTGCTGCGCACGGCGCTGGTGCGCGGTGCGTTCGAGTTCCAGGGCCAGAAGTGCTCGGCCGCCTCGCGCGCCTACGTTCCGCGCAGCGTGTGGCGCCGGCTCAAGAACGACCTGGTCGACGTCACCGAGTCGCTGAGCATAGGCCCGGTCACCGACCTGTCGAACTTCATGGGCGCCGTGATCGACGACCGCGCGTTCGCCAAGCACAAAGCCGCCATCGACCGCGCGCACTCCACCAGCTCGATCGACGTCGTGGCCGGCGGCCGGTACGACGACAGCGAGGGCTACTTCGTGCGCCCCACGGTGCTCGAGAGCTCGGACCCGACCGACGAGATCTTCACGACCGAGTACTTCGGCCCGATCCTGTCGGTGCACGTCTTCCCCGACAGCCGGTACGACGCGGTTCTCGACCAGATGGAGTCGATCGCGCCTTACGCGCTCACCGGCTCGATCATCGCCCAGGACCGCGGCGCCATCGCCTCCGCGCGGGCCCGCCTGCGCTACGCCGCCGGGAACTTCTACGTCAACGACAAGCCCACGGGCGCGGTCGTCGGCCAGCAGCCGTTCGGCGGGGCGCGCGCGTCCGGCACGAACGACAAGGCCGGGGCGATGCAGAACCTCCAGCGCTGGACGTCGACCCGCTCGATCAAGGAGACGTTCTCGCCGCCGACCGACCACCGTTACCCCCACATGGGTTGAGCCGCGAGGGATCTGCCGTGACCGACGTCGCACAGGTGGGGCGGGCGGCGCTCGACGAGCTTGAGGCCGAGCTGCCGCCCGGGTCGGTCGTGGTCGACCCGGACGTCGTCGAGAGCTACCGGCGCGACCGGGCCGACACCGTGGAACCCGGCTGGCCGCTGGCCCTGGTGCGACCGACGTCCACCGCCGACGTGCAGGTCGTCCTGCGGTGGGCCACCCGCCACCGGGTGCCGGTGGTGCCGCGCGGCGCGGGCAGCGGGTTGTCGGGCGGGGCGTCGGCCGTCGAGGGCGGTCTTCTGCTCTCGCTCGAGCGGCTGCTGGACGTCGAGGTCGACGCGGCCGCGCTCGTCGCGGTGGTGGGGGCCGGCGTCCTGAACGGCGACCTCAAGCGCGCGACCCGCGAGCACGGTCTCTGGTACCCGCCCGACCCGTCGTCCTACGAGTTCTGCTCGATCGGCGGCAACCTCGCGACGAACGCGGGCGGGCTGTGCTGCGTGAAGTACGGCGTGACGACCGACTACGTGCTGGGCTGCGACGTCGTGCTGGCCGACGGCACGCTGCTGCGGCTGGGCGGGCGCACGATCAAGGACGTCGCGGGGTACGACCTCAAGCGGCTGTTCGTCGGGTCGGAGGGCACGCTCGGCGTCATCACCCGGGCCACGCTGCGGCTGCGCCCGCTGCCGCCGCCGGCCACGACGATGGTCGCCACGTTCGCCACGGTCGAGGCGGCCGGGCGCGCGGTCACCGCGGTGGTGGGCCGGCACCGTCCGTCGGCGCTCGAGCTGATGGACCGCACCACCGTGCGCGCCGTCGAGGAGTACAAGCCCCGCGGTCTGGACGTCGACGCCGGCGCCACCCTGCTGCTGCAGTGCGACTCGTGGCCGGCCGCCGCGGGCGAGGCCGCCGCGATCGAGGCGGTCTGCCAGGCCGAGGGCGCCACCTACGTCGCGGTCACCGACGACCCGGACGAGGGCGAGATGTTCCTGCAGGCGCGGCGCGAGGCCTTCCCCGCGCTGTTCGAGCGCGGCACCACCTTGATCGAGGACGTCGGCGTGCCCGTCCCGCGCATCGCCGAGCTCGTCGCCGGCGTCGAGCAGGTCGCCGAGCGCTTCGACACCTCGATCGCCACCGTGGGTCACGCCGGCGACGGCAACTTCCACCCGCTGATCTCGTTCGACCCCCACGACGCCGCCGCCGTGGCGCGGGCCGAGCAGGCGTTCGCCGCCGTGGTCGAGCTGGCGCTGGGGCTGGGCGGGACGCTCACCGGCGAGCACGGGGTCGGGGTCGTGAAGGCGCCGTTCCTGGCGGCTCAGCTGGGGCCCGAGGTCGTCGACGTCACGCGCCGGATCAAGGCCGCCCTCGACCCCTTGGGGATCCTCAACCCGGGCAAGCTCGTCCCCTGACCCGCCGTCGTCAGGCGTCTCAAGCAGCAGCGCCGAGCACCCGATCTTCCAGGGCATGGCGACGGTGCGCGTGCCGGTGCGCTGGTTCGAGACCGGCCAGCTGGGTGCCGCCTGCGCGCGTCACGACGCCGGCGCGACGCGGACCCTGCCGCGCCGCGTGCTCGTGCTGGACTGGCTGGCGACCGTCGAAGGGGCGCTGCCCGCGTGCGGCCGGTGCGCCGGGGTCCGGCGGCTGCGACGTCGTGCCGAGGGTTCCGTGGCCGCCGGGTCGGTGCTGCTCGTCGGGCTGGCCGTCCTGCGCGGCAGCCGGTCCGACCTCGTGCTCGCCCTGCTGCTCGCCGGCGCGGCGCTCGCCGTCCGGGTGCTCGGCGCGGCGCGCGACGTGCGGGTGCGTCTGGCCGACGACCGCCGGTGGGTCACGCTGCGCGGCACCAGCGAGTCGTTCGCCCGCGCCGCGGTGCGGAGTGAGGAAGCGCACGCGCCGCGAGGGTGACGGCGGCGCGGCCGGTCGGGGAGCATGGGCGCCGTCCCGACAGGCGAAGGAGCCCGCGCATGCAGTTCGGTCGTAGCTACGAGGAGTTCGAGGTCGGTGCGGTCTACAAGCACTGGCCAGGCAAGACGGTGACGGAGTACGACGACCACCTGTTCTGCCTGCTCACGATGAACCACCACCCGCTGCACCTCGACGCGAACTACGCGTCCGAGACGACGCAGTTCGGCCAGAACGTGGTGGTGGGCAACTACGTCTACTCGATCCTGCTCGGCATGTCGGTGCCGGACGTCAGCGGCAAGGCCATCGCCAACCTCGAGATCGAGTCGCTGCGGCACGTCGCGCCGACCTTCCACGGCGACACGATCTACGGCGAGACGACCGTGCTCGACAAGCGCGAGAGCACGAGCAAGGACGACCGCGGCGTCGTCCACGTCGAGACCAAGGGCTACAAGCAGGACGGCACGCTGGTGTGCGTGTTCCGCCGCAAGGTGATGGTGCCCAAGCAGAGCTACCTCGACGCGCGGGGCGGTGAGCAGCCGGGCCGGCCGACCCCGAAGGAGCAATAGGCTGGGCTGGTGCGCGTCGACCTCCACACCCACTCCTCGGTGTCCGACGGCACGCAGCCGCCGACCGAGCTGGTGCGCGCGGCCGCCGAGGCCGGGCTGGACGTCGTCGCGCTGACCGACCACGACACCACCGCGGGCTGGGACGACGCCAGCGCCGAGGCGCTGCGGGTCGGCGTCCGGCTGGTGCCGGGCACCGAGATCTCGACCGCCGTGCGCGGCGTGAGCGTGCACCTGCTGAGCTACCTGCACGACCCGCAGGCCCCGGGGCTGAAGGCCGAGATCGACGCTGCGCGAGACAGCCGGCTGCACCGCGCCGAGCGCATGGTCGAGCTGCTGCGCGCCGATGTCGACCTGTCGTGGGACGACGTCCGGGCCCAGGTCGCCGAGGGCGCCACGATCGGGCGCCCGCACATCGCCGACGCGCTCGTCGCCAACGGCGTCGTCCGCGACCGCACCCACGCGTTCGAGAGCCTGCTCGCCTCGCACGGCCCCTACTACGTGCGCCACTACGCGCCCGACCCGGTCGACGCCGTCCGGCTCGTCGTCGAGGCCGGCGGGGTGCCGGTGATGGCGCACCCGCTCGCCCGGCTGCGCGGGCGCGTCGTCGGCGACGACGTCATCGCCGAGCTGGCGGACGCCGGTCTGGCCGGCCTCGAGGTCTTCCACCGCGACAACGACGAGGACGCCCGCCGCCACCTGCTCGGGCTGTGCCGCGAGCTCGACCTGCTGGTCACCGGGTCGAGCGACTACCACGGCGCGGGCAAGCCGAACCTGCTGGGGGAGTGCACGACCAGCCGCGAGGTGCTCGCCGAGATCGAGGCCCGGGCCACGGGCAGCCAGGTGGTCGGCTGATGGACGCCGTCCTCGACGCCCAGCTGCTGGGCTCGGTCTTCGTGACGCTGTTCGTCATCATGGACCCGCCCGGCACCGTGCCGATCTTCCTGGCGCTCACCGGGTCCATGACCTCGCGCCAGCGGGTCAAGGCCGCGCGGCAGGCGGTGGCGGTGGCGTTCGCCGTCATCATCGCCTTCGCGGTCTTCGGCCGGGCGCTGCTCGGCTACCTGCACATCAGCCTGCCCGCGCTGCAGGCCGCCGGCGGCCTCCTGCTGCTCCTCGTCGCCCTCGAGCTGCTGACCGGCAAGGACGAGGCACCGGGCTCGGCCGAGGGCGTCAACGTGGCGCTCGTGCCGCTCGGCACGCCGCTGCTCGCCGGCCCCGGCGCGATCGTGGCGACGATGGTGTTCGTGCAGCAGGCGGGGCGCTCCGACCACCGGCTCGCGGGGTACGTGGCCATCGGGCTCGGGGTGCTGCTGGTGCACGTGTGCCTGTGGCTGGCCATGCGCTTCGCCGGCGCGATCCACCGGGTGCTGGGCGAGGGCGGCACGACGCTCGTCACCCGCATCGCCGGTCTGCTGCTGTCGGCCATCGCCGTGCAGCTGGTCGCCGACGCCGTCCGCGCGTTCGTCGAGCAGGGCTGAGCGCGTGGCGCAGCAGCTGGGCTTCGAGGGCATGCCGCAACGGCTGTACAGCGCCACGCCCACGCGGCTGCTGACCTGGCTGGACTGCCCGCGCCGCTACCGGTTCACCTACCTCGACCGCCCGCCGCCGCCCAAGGGACCGCCCTGGGCCCACACCAGCGTCGGCACCTCGGTGCACCTGGCGATGTCGGACTGGTACGCGCTCGAGCCGCACCAGCGCACGCCGCAGGCCGCCGGGCGGGCCGTCGTGGCGCGCTGGCGGCCCGAGGGCTTCCGGGACGACGCGCAGCTGGCGACCTGGCGCTCGCGGGCGGCGGGGGAGACGGCGGCCTACGCCGCGACGCAGGACGCGTCGTCCGAGCCGCTCGGCGTCGAGCGCACCGTGGCCGCGCGCACCAGCCGGCTCGCGCTCAGCGGTCGCGTCGACCGGCTCGACGACCGCGACGGCGAGCTCGTGGTGGTCGACTACAAGACCTCGCGGCGGCCGCTGGGCGAGGACGACGCGCGCACCTCGCTGCCGCTGGCGATCTACGCGATGGGCGTGTCGACGGTGTTCCGCCGGCCGTGCCGCACCGTCGAGCTGCACCACGTGCCCACCGGCGAGGTCGTCCGGCACGAGTTCAGCGAGGCGTCGTTGCAGCGCAAGCTCGACGAGGCCGACTCGATCGCCACCGACCTCGGGCGGGCCGACGCCGTGCACGCCGAGGACGGCGCGGACTCCGAGCGCTCGGCCGCCACCTTCGCGCCGCGCACCAGCCCCCTGTGCGGCTGGTGCGACTTCCGCGCCGCCTGCCCCGAGGGCCGCCAGGCCGCGCCGGCCAAGGCCCCCTGGTCCGCCCTCGAGCCCACCTGACCCGTGCCGTCTGGGTGCGGGGGTCAGTGGTCTGGGGCGGCGGCGAGGCGCTGGCGCGCCGAGCGCAGGTGGGGTCCGGCTCGCAGCGGCGGGACGACGCCCTGCACCCCGCGCAGCGACGCGCGCAGCGTGTGCAGGGCCACCGTGGTGGCGGCCCCGTGCAGCGCGGCGGCGCCGGGCAACGACGGCATCGAGTACAGCCGGCGGGCCCACGGCGGCAGGGCGGCGAACGCCAACCCGGCGACCGCCGACCACGCCGGCCGGGCCACCGGCGCGACGCGCGCCGGGATGGGCGGCGCGATCACGTAGCTGACCTCCTCGCGCGCGACGCGGGTGGCGCGCAGCGAGGGCCGGAGGTCGCGGAAGTACTGCGCGAGCTGCTCGACGTCGTGCGGGACGTCCCCGGGCTCGAGGCCGACCAGCACCGCCGCCCGCACCTGCTCGCCGACGTAGCGGTCCGCGTCGTCGGCGTCCAGCGGCGAGCCCGAGCGGCGCAGGACGTCGAGCACCGAGTCCACCAGGCAGCAGTGCACCCAGGTCAGCAGCTCGGGCTCGTCCACGCGGTAGCCGTGGCCGGTGGCGGGGTCGACCGCCGACATCAGCGCGTGCAGGGCGCGCACGTGGGCGCCGGCCGAGAGGGCCTCGCCGCGCGTGCCGTAGGTCGTGACCGCGACGAACTCGCTGGTGCGGGCCAGCCGGCCCCACACGTCCTCGCGGAAGCTCGAGTGCTGCCCGACCGCCTCGGCCGCCCTCGGGTGCAGGGCCTGCAGCATCAGCGCGCGCAGCCCGGCCAGGCCGAGCACGGGGTCGGCGTGCAGGCGCCAGGTGACGGACGTCGGGCCGAACAGCCCGAGGTCGGGGTCGGCGGTCGCGTCCGGCAGGTGCAGGACGTCGAGGTCGAGGTCCAGGTCGTCGACGTCGACGTCGTCCAAGTGCTCGGGAGGTTCGAGCCCGGCCAGCCGGTCCACGGCAGGCGGGACCTGCCAGCCGCCCTCGACGGGGCTGCCGGGACCCTGGGGTCGTGCGGTGCGCCCTCGGCTCACCCCTCGACCATCGCAGGCCCGGGCGGGCCGTGCATCTCGGCGAAGCGCTCAGCCGGCCAGGCGCAGCTCGAACCAGACCTGCTTGCCGGCCGGGACGTCGACGACACCCCACTGGTGGGCGAGCGCCTCGACGAGGTGCAGCCCGCGCCCGCCGCGGTCGTCCCAGTGGACGTCGGCGACCGGCTCGACCTGCTCGGCGCCGTCGTGGCCGCCGTCGTCGACCGCCACCCGCAGCCCGAGGCCGTGCAGCTCGGCGTGCACCAGCACCGGGGGGTGGCCGTGCCGGATCGCGTTGGTGACGATCTCGCTCGTCAGCAGCACCGCGACGTCGGTGTCGTCGTCCGGGACGCCCCACGCGGTCAGGGCGTCGGCCAGCGCGTGACGGACGCGCGACACCTCCCGCGGCTCGCTGCGCACGGTCTCGACCAGCTCCACGGGGGTCATTGTTGCCTATCCTGGACGTCCGGCAACACTGTTCACCGACGTCACTTCCTGCTCGCCCGTCACAGACCCCGCGCGTCGACCCTGGAGGAGCCCGTGGCCCGTCGGCCCCCGACCACCGCCCGCACGGGCGGCGCCCGCGTGCTGGCGGTCGCCAACCAGAAGGGCGGCGTGGCCAAGACGACCACCGTGGCGGCGCTGGGAGCGGCGTTCGCCGAGGCCGGACGTCGGGTGCTGCTGGTCGACCTGGACGCGCAGGCCTGCCTGACCTTCTCGCTCGGCATCGACCCCGACACCGTCGACACCAGCATCGGCGAGGTGCTGCTCGGCACGGTCGCGGCGGCGGACGCCGTGCACCCGACGGACGACGGCGTCGACCTCGTCGCGTCGACCATCGAGCTCGCCGGCGTCGACGCCCAGCTGCTCAGCCGCCCCGGCCGCGAGTTCGTGCTGCGCTCGGCGCTGGAGCCGCTGCTCGACGGCTACGACGTCGTGCTGCTCGACTGCTCGCCCTCGCTGGGCGTGCTCACCCTCAACGCGCTGACCGCGGCCGACCAGGTGCTCGTGCCGTTGCAGTGCGAGATGCTCAGCCACCGCGGTGTCGGCCAGCTGCTCGACACCGTGGCCGACGTCCAGCGGGTGCTCAACCGCGACCTCGAGGTGCTGGGCATCCTGCCGACGCTGTTCGACGGCCGGACGACGCACGCCCGGGCCGTGCTCGCCGACCTGCCCGGCCGCTACGGCCTGCCGGTGCTCGACCCGATCCCGAAGTCGGTGCGGTTCGCCGAGGCCCCGGCCGTCGGGCGCTCGATCCTGGCGACGGCGCGCACGTCGAAGGGCGCCGAGGCCTACCGCGAGACCGCGGCCCGCGTGCTGGCGGACTGGGATCAGCAGGCCGCGAAGCGGTAGGTCGACGACCCCGGCGCGGTGACGTCGCGGTCGCGGCGCACCACGCCGATCCGCGCCCCGACGTCACGGCACGCGCGCCGGTACCCGACGTCGTCGTACTCGACGTCGACGACCTGGTTGCCGAACGCGTAGGTGTACGAGCGGCACTCGGCGTAGCGCCCGCACTGCTCGGCCACCGCGAGGTCGAAGCCGATCCACTCCCGCGACACGTGCCGGCCGAGCTGCGGCGTGTTCTTCTGCGCCACCGACAGTCCCAGGTGGTGGGCCGCCCGGGTCAGCAGGCGCGCGTAGGCCACGGCCTGCGCCTGGCCGAAGGGCACGCTGCTCTCGAGCGGCGTGCCGTCGAAGCGGGTCCACGAGTCGAGGTTGTCGAGCTCGACGGCCTGGAACCCCTTGCGGCGGCAGGTCTGCAGCATCGGCTGCACCCAGCGCGCCGCGGCCGAGCGCTTCGCCGACGTGCTGAGGTCGACCAGGTACTCGCCGCCCCAGCTCGGGTCGTCGCCGAGCCGGGTGAGCACCAGGTCGGCCGGCCAGCGCGAGCGCTCGTCGGGCCGGTCGACCGAGGGGTCGTCGTCCTGGGTCTGGAAGGCGTTGACGTAGCAGATCGAGTACCCGCGCCCCATCGGCCGGCCCTCGAACCAGTCGCGCGAGACGACGTCGACGCCCGCGCGAGGGCGGTAGGCCGAGCCGATCTGGTAGTCGAAGGTCGCGTCGGCCGGAACCCGCGGCCGGGTGGCGGCGGCGGCCGGGCCCGGCGCCAGCACTCCCGCGGCGAGCAGGCAGGCGACCGCCGCGGTCAGCAGGGCTGGGAGCGTTCGGGCCGGGCGCACGCGTCGACGCTACCCGGGACGTCGGACGGCGTCGCTAGGGTCGCGGACGTGTCATCCGTCCAGCGGCAGGGGGCCGCGCACCAGCTGTCGCGCCGCGACGCGCGCCGCATCGCGGTGACGGCGCAGCTGCTGACCGCCGAGCGGCCCGACGACCTGATGGCGACGGTGCGCCGCCTGACCCTGGTGCAGAACGACCTCACCGCGCACGTCGCCCCCAACGCCGAGCTGGTCGTCTGGAGCCGGCTCGGGCGCGCCGGGTCGCCCGACGAGCTCGAGGCCGTGGTCGACCAGCAGCGGCTGATCGACCTCGACGGCATGCTGCGCCCGCGCGAGGACGTCGCGCTCTACCGCGCCGACATGGCGGACTGGCCCGGCCGCGGCGAGCTGACGGAGTGGCAGGAGGAGCTCGCCGAGTGGGTCGAGGCCAACCGCGGGTGCCGGCTCGACGTGCTCGACCGGCTGCGGGCCGACGGGCCGCTGCCCGCCCGCGCGCTGCCCGACACCTGCGACGTCCCGTGGCGGTCGTCGGGCTGGACGAACGACAAGAACGTCGTGCGGATGCTCGACTTCATGCGCGCCCGCGGCGAGGTCGCCGTCACGCGGCGCGAGAACCGCGAGCGCTGGTGGGACCTCGCCGAGCGCGTCTACCCCGACGACCCCGTCGTCCCGGCCGAGCAGGCCGAGCGCGAGCGCGACCGGCGACGCCTGGCCGCGCTCGGCATCGCCCGCCGCCGCGCGACGCTCGTCGGCGAGCCGAACCACGTGGGCGACGCGGGCGAGCCGGCCGTGGTCGAGGGCGTGCGCGGCACGTGGCAGGTCGACCCCGCCTATCTGGACGACGGCAGGCTGGGCGCCGGGTTCCGCGGCCGCACCGCGGTGCTGTCGCCGCTCGACCGGCTCGTCTTCGACCGCAAGCGCGTCGCCGAGCTGTTCGAGTTCGACTACCAGCTCGAGATGTACAAGCCCGCGGCCAAGCGCCGCTGGGGCTACTTCGCCCTGCCGGTGCTGCACGGCGACCGGCTCGTCGGCAAGGTCGACGCGACGTCCGACCGGCGCCGCGGCGTGCTGCGCGTCGACGCCGTGCACGAGGACGTGCCGTTCAGCGCCACCCTCACCCGCGAGGTGCACCGCGAGCTGCGCTCGCTCGCCGACTGGCTCGAGCTCGACCTCGACCTGCCGGGCTAGGTCTCGCCCCGGGTCTCCTCGCCCGCGCACTCCTCGCCGGCGGCGAGCAGCCGCCGACCGAGGGCCCGCGCCGCGTGCCGCAGCTCGGGGCCGCCCACCACGCGGTACGGCACCGGCACCTTCACCAGCAGCTCGGCGTACCAGTAGGGGTTGCCGGTGCTGCCCACCAGCCGCGACGTGCCGTCGTCCACCGCGGTCAGCCGGCCCAGGGTGCGCGGCAGCCAGCGCACCGCCTGCTCGACCGGCGCCTCGACCAGCACCTCGCACGCGTACTCCCAACCGACCGCGAGGTGGTCCTCGAGCATGCCGACGGGGTCGAGGTCCGACGGCGGGGTGATGCTGCCCTCCAGCGGCCGGACGTCGTGCACCCGGTCGACCCGGTAGGCGCGACGGTCCTGCGCCGAGTGCGACCAGCACAGCAGGTACCACCGCCCGTGCCGCACCACCACCGCCCACGGGTCGGCGTCGACGTCCCACTCCGAGCCGGACTCCGAGCGGTAGCCGAACCGCACCGGACGGCGTTCGCCGCACGCCGTGACGAGCGCGATGGTGGCGTCGGGGTCGGGCCGGGCGGCGGCACGGTCGGGCGCCGGGGCGGTCGACCGGCGCACCGCTTCTGCCTGTGCCGCAACGGGTTCGGGCAGCGCGCGCATGATCTTGCCGAGCGCGCTGCCCACCGGGTCCGTCGGGTTGCCGGCGTCGTGGTGCCCGTCGAGCACCGCCATGACGAGCCCCAGCGCCTCGGCCGCGCTGAACACCAGCGGCGGCAGCCGCACGCCGCGGCCGACCCGGTAGCCGCCGTACGGCCCGCGCACCGACTCCACCGGGATGCCGGCCTCGCGCAGGATCCCGACGTAACGCCGGGCGGCCCGCTCGCTCACCCCGAGCCGCTCGGCCAGCCGGTCCGCGGTGATGCCCGGGCTCGCCTGCAGCAGCTCGAGCGCGAGCAGCGCCCGCGCGGTGGGGCTGGAGTCGGCGCTCATCGACGCGACCCTAACGCCCGGACGACCCGGCCCGGGTGCTATCACTCTGCTATCATCGACGGCATGGCCACCTCGGGCAGCCGGACGACGCGGGCGCGCGCGCACCGCACGCCGAAGACGTTGCGCCTCGACCCGGCCGGCGTCCAGGCCCTGTCCGACCTCGTCGCGGCGCATCCGGGCGCGTCCGAGAACGACGTCATCCAGGCCGCGATCGTCGAGGCGGCCGAGCGGCACTCCCTGGAGCACGACGCTCTCGCCGCCTTCGAGCAGGGTGCGCGGCGGTGGGCCGACGTCCTCGACCGCCTCGCGTGACCCCTCGCTTCCTCACGCTCGAGATCGTCCTGAAGGTCGTCGCCCGGCACGGCTGGCAGTTGAAGGACCCGGGGCTGCTGGACTCGGCGCTCAAGCGCCCGCAGACGACGGTCTTCGGCACCGACGCCTACCCGTCCTTGGGGGAGAAGGCCGCCGCCCTCCTGCACTCGGTGGCGCAGAACCAGGCACTGGTCGACGGGAACAAGCGGCTCGCCCTGCTCTGCGCCCACGCGTTCGTGACCATCAACGGCTCCGAGATCACGGCCGACGACGAGGCCGTCCTCGCCCTGCTGGACCGCGACGTGCCCGCCGGGCTGGACGACGTCCAGGAGATCGCCCGACGCCTGCGGGTCCGGGAACGCTGAGGCCGTCGCGGTTGCCCGGACGGCGCGTGGTCTGGTCGGGTAGGGGCATGAGCGACATGTGGCTGCCCGCCGACGAGGACCCGCGCGTGTACGTCCCCTTCCGCGGCGAGCGCGAGAACGTGCTGGGGTACCTGAGCAACTACCGGATCGCGTTCGAGCTGAAGTGCCAGGGCCTGGACGCCGAGCAGCTGGCCCGCCGGTCGGTGCCGCCGTCCACGATGTCGTTGCTGGGTCTGCTGCGGCACCTGGCCCGCGTCGAGAACCAGTGGTTCCAGCGCGTGCTCCAGGGCCGCACCGACGCGCCCCGCCTGTACGACGGCGGCGACGACCGCGACCTCGACTTCGACGGCGCGGTCGCCGACCCGGCGGTCGTCGAGGAGGCGTGGGCGTCCTGGCGCCGCGAGGTGCGGGCCGCCGAGGAGTGGGCGGCGCTCGACGTGCCGTTCGACCAGCTGCTCGACCACCACGGCGAGCAGGTCGAGGTGCGCGACGTCCTGGTGCACATGGTCGAGGAGTACGCCCGGCACGTCGGGCACGCCGACCTGCTGCGCGAGTGCGTCGACGGCCGCACGGGCCAGTAGCGCCTAGCATCCGAGGATGCCGGTACGAGCGGTCGTCCAACGAGGCCCGAAGGACAAGAAGTCGGTGGCGTTCGCCGTCGACTGGCCGGGATGGAGCCGCGGCGCCAAGACCGCGGACGAGGCCGTCGAGACCCTCGTCGCCTACCGCGACCGCTACCGCCCCGTCGCCGAGGCCGCCGGGCTGGCCGACGAGCTCGACGCGTCCGGCGACGTCGAGGTGGTGCTCGAGGAGGTCGGCACGGGCTCGACCGACTTCTGGGGCATCTCGTTCGCGCCGTCCCCGTTCGAGACCGAGCCGGTCGACGACGCCGCGCTCGACCGCTCGATCTCCCTGCTGCGCTCGTGCTGGGCGGCGTTCGACGAGGTCTCCGCGCGCGTCTCGGCCGAGCTGCGCAAGGGGCCGCGCGGCGGCGGGCGCGAACGCGACGAGGTCGTCGGCCACGTCCTCGGCGTCGAGAGCGGCCTGTTCGCCAAGCGCCTCGGCCTCCCGGTGCCGCAGGACGGACTGACCACCACGGCCGACGTCCGGCGGCACCGCGAGGCCTACGTCGCCCGGATGCGCGAGTACAACACCGGCGAGGGCAAGCGGATGCGCTCGTGGAACCTGCCGTTCCTGGTGCGGCACACCGCGTTCCACGTCCTGGACCACACCTGGGAGCTGGAGGACAAGGACCTCACGCCCCGCTGACCGGCGCCCCTCCGCCGAGCGGAGCCCACGCGGCCTCGCGCCACACGTCGTCCTCGTCGCGGGCGAACACGCTGATCCGGTCGACGTCGTGCTCGACCGGCCCGCTCGTCGCGAGCTCGGCACGCACCTCCGCGAGCAGGTCGGGGCCGCCGTCCGCCGAGACGGTCAGGTGCAGCGTCGGCTCGGGGTGCAGCCCGTCGTAGGGCGGGTACTCGGGGAACGTCGTGAGGACGTCGGCGAGCAGGGCGTCCAGCAGCGGCTCGGGGTCCGGCCGCAGCCAGACCACGCCGGTGCCCTCGAACCGGTCGGCCGTCGAGAAGCGCAGCCGCAACGGGGCCGAGCGCTCGGCGACCTGGCGCAGCCGCTCGAGCGCGGCGGCGTCGTCCGGCTCGGCCCACGGTGCCAGCAGCGTGACGTGCGGCGGGAACCGCCGCTCGATCGACAGCGCCGGCTGGTCCGGCGCGTACGACGTCGAGCGCCACCGCGAGGTGAACTCGGCCAGGCCGGGCAGCGACAGGATGAGCCCGCGCGAGAACCGCCCGCGCTCGACGTCGTCGCTCACGACGCGGGGGTCAGTCCGCGGCGGTGGCGGTGGCCTCGGCGGCGCTGGCGCCGCCACGGCCCCGGCCACCCCGACGACGGCGGCGGCGCGGTGCGCCCTCGCCGCCCTCGGACGACGACCCGGCGCCCGCGGCGGACGGCTGGCCCTCGCCGGAGCCGGCCGGTGCGCCGGCCTGGTCGGACGAGCCGGACTGCCCACCCCGGGTGCGGCGACGGTTGCGCTCGCGGGGAGCCCGCTCCTCGCCGTCCCGGCCGGACCGCTCGGAGCGGCCCTCGGAGCGGCCCTCGGAGCGACTGCCGGACCGACCGCCGGAGCGGCCCTCGGACCGACCGCCGGAGCGCGGGCGGTCGTCGCCGCGGCCGCGCTTGCCGGTCTCGCCGAGGTCCTCGACCTGCTCGGCGCCCAGGCCCTCGCGGGTGCGCTGCGAGCGGGGGAGCGTGCCCTTGGTGCCGTCGGGGATGCCGAGGTCGGTGAACAGGTGCGGGCTGGAGGAGTAGGTCTCCTGCGGCTCGGGGATGCCGAGGTCGAGGGCCTTGTTGATCAGGCCCCAGCGCGGCATGTCGTCCCAGTCGACGAAGGTGACGGCGACGCCGGTGCGGCCGGCGCGGCCGGTGCGGCCGATCCGGTGCAGGTAGGTCTTCTCGTCCTCGGTGCACTGGTAGTTGATGACGTGGGTGATGCCCTCGACGTCGATGCCGCGGGCGGCGACGTCGGTGGCGACCAGGACGTCGACCTTGCCGTTGCGGAACGCGCGCAGCGCCTGCTCGCGGGCACCCTGCCCGAGGTCGCCGTGGATCGCGGCAGCGGCGAACCCACGCTCGGCCAGGTCGTCGGCGACCTTGGCGACGGTGCGCTTGGTGCGGGCGAAGATCATCGTCAGCCCGCGCCCCTCGGCCTGCAGGATGCGCGCGACCATCTCGACCTTGTCCATGGCGTGCGCGCGGTAGACGAACTGCGAGATCGCCTTCAGCGTCGCGCCGTCGTCGGCCGGGTCGATCGCGCGGATGTGCGTCGGCTGGGTCATGAACCGGCGGGCCAGCGAGACCACGGCGCCCGGCATGGTGGCCGAGAACAGCATCATCTGGCGGCCGGACGGCGTCAGCGCGAGCAGCCGCTCGACGTCCGGCAGGAAGCCGAGGTCGAGCATCTCGTCGGCCTCGTCCAGCACCAGGGTGCGGACGTGGCCGAGGTCGAGGTGGCCCTGCTGGGCCAGGTCGAGCAGCCGGCCCGGCGTGCCGACGACGACCTCGACGCCGCGCACCAGCGCCTCGACCTGCGGCTCGTACGCGCGACCGCCGTAGACGGTGAGCACGCGGGTCGGGCGCAGGGTGCTGGCGGTCTCGAGGTCGCCGGCCACCTGCACCGCGAGCTCGCGGGTCGGGACGACGACGAGCGCCTGCGGCTTGCCGGGCGCCTCGAGCGCGTCGAAGCCGTCCTCGCCCGGCGCCACGCTGCGCTGCAGCAGCGGCAGGCCGAAGCCGAGGGTCTTGCCGGTGCCGGTCTTGGCCTGGCCGATGATGTCGTGCCCGTCGAGCGCGACCGGCAGGGTCATCGCCTGGATCGGGAAGGGCGTGGTGATGCCGACGCGCGAGAGCGCCTCGACGATGTCGGCGCGCACGGCGAAGTCCGCGAACGTGCGCACAGGGGTGTCAGGGGTGGTGGTGTCGGTCGTCACGAGCTTCCGATCGCATCGGGCGGGGGCCGCACGCCGGGCGCGGGGTGCGCTGGCGGGCCGCTCCGCTGGGGCGGAGCCGATCGGGTGTCTTCAGGCTCGTGCCGTGCTGGCGATGTGCCGTCTCGTGCGTAGATGGTCCGACCGGGCATCCAGGATGAGCACCAGTCTACCCGCCGCGGCTACGCTCCGTCGTCATGACGCCCCCGCCCGACGACGAGCCCGACGTCCAGCCGCTCGCCCCGCCGGACGGGCAGCCCGACCCGTTCGCCGACGCGGAGTACCGCCAGGCCGTCGTCGACCTGCTGGGCGCCATGGCCTACGGCGAGCTGACCGCCTTCAGCCGGCTGGCGGCGGACGCCGAGCTCGCCCCGAGCCTGGACGACAAGGCCGCGCTGGGCCGGCAGGCGGTCAGCGAGTTCCACCACTACGAGCTGCTGGACGCGCGGCTGCGCGAGCTCGACGCGGACGTCGCCGACGCCATGCACCCGTTCGTCGAGGCCATCGACGCCTTCCACGACCGCACCCGCCCGTCGTCCTGGCTGGAGGGCCTGGTCAAGGCCTACGTCGGCGACGGCATCGCGACCGACTTCTACCGGGAGGTCTCGGCCTACGTCGACCCCGGCACGCGCGCGCTGGTGCTCGAGGTGCTGCAGGACATGGGGCAGGGCGAGTTCGCGGTGCGCACGGTGCGCGAGGCCATCGACCGCGACAACACCGTGGCCGGCCGGCTGGCGCTGTGGGGACGGCGGCTGGTCGGCGAGGCGCTCTCGCAGGCCCAGCGGGTGGCGGCCGAGCGCGACGCGCTGGGCAGCCTGCTGATCGGCGGCGGCTACCACTCCGGCGGCGCCGACCTGGCCGAGATCGGCCGGATGTTCGCCCGGCTGACCGGGGAGCACACGCGGCGGATGGGGCGGCTCGGGCTGTCGGCCTGACCCGGCTCGCGCGACACGGGGAAGGACGGCAGGGCCGGCACGCGACGAGGGCCGCACCCCGGTGGGGTGCGGCCCTCGTGCGTGGGGGACGCGTCAGCGCACGGCGCCGCGCCCGCCCTTGATCCGGCTGACGAGCAGCACGCCCAGCGCGGCCAGGACGACCTGCACCAGGATCTCGACCCAGTCGACGCCCTTGGTGTCCTGCAGCCCGCCGACGATCAGCGTGCCCACGATCGCGGCGACGATGCCGACGACGATCGTGAGCAGGATGCCGATGTTCTGCTTGCCCGGGATCACGAGACGCCCGAGGGCGCCGATGACGGCGCCGATGATGATGGCGCTGATGATGCCGCCGATGGTCATGTGTGGTTCCTCCCGTTCCGTGGCTGACTGATGATCAGCCCGGCGAGACTCTGGCACGACCCACGGCACCCCGCCAGACGAAACGGGACCGTCCGGACGGTCAGAGGGTGCCGAAGCCGACCCGGCGCTCGGACTCCTGGCCGAGGTCGACGTACCCGATCACGGCGCCCGGCACGACCACGGTGCGGCCCTTGTCGTCGGTGAGGCGCAGCAGGCTGCCGTCGCTGATCGCGGCGTCGACGAGGGCGGTCACCTCGGCGGCGCTCTGCGCGGACTCCAGCGTGATCTCGCGGGCGACGTTCTGGACGCCGATCTTGACCTCCACGGCGGGGGCCTCCTGGCTCTGGTCTCGGTGGTTCTCGGGTGGTGCTCGGGTGGTTCGGGGGTGGTGCTGGCTGCGACAGGCTAACGGCGGGACGCGGCGACCTGTTCCGCGTGTTCGCTGACGGTGGACTGACCGGCGTCGATCTTGGGGAAGCCGCCCAGCCCGCGCCACGACAGCTGGGCGATGAGCCGGCCTGCGGCGTCGCGGGGGATCGAGCCGCCGGTCTGCAGCCAGTACCGCGCGGTCACCTGGGCCATGCCGGTCAGCGCCACCCCGAGCAGCTTGGCCTCGTCGGCCGGCAGCGAGGTGTCCTCGCTGATGACCTCGGCGATGGCGTCGGCGCAGCGCTCGGTGACGTCGTCGACCCGCTCACGCACGGCGGCCTCGTTGGTGAGGTCGGACTCGAAGACCAGCCGGAACGGCTCGCCCTCGCGGTCGACGAACTCGAAGTAGGCGGCCATCGTCGCCGCGACCCGCTGCTTGTTGTCGGACGTCGACGCCAGTGCCGCGCGCACGGCGTCGACGAGCTCGCCGGTGTGCTGGTCGAGCAGCGCGAGGTAGAGCTCGAGCTTGCTGGGGAAGTGCTGGTAGAGCACCGGCTTGGACACCCCGGCCTGGTCGGCGATCTCGTCCATGGCCGCGGCGTGGTAGCCGGAGCGGACGAACACCTCCTGGGCGGCCTCGAGCAGCTGGGCGCGGCGGGCGTTCCTGGGGAGCCGGGCGCTGCGGCCCCGCGTCGCCGGTGACGTCGTCACGTGTGTCCTCCTGCCTGCGCAGCCGGGTGGTCTGGCGCCCGATCCTACGGGCCAGTAGGCCATTCGGAGGGTTCGGTAGCCCATCCGGGCGTCGCGCGCCCGGATCCGGCGTCCCTGCGTGATCGGCGCTGGCAGACTCGGCGCGTCCGGACGGACCCCCGTCACCCGCTCGGACGTGACCGTGACGGACGCCCGCTCGGGGGCGCGACGCAGAAGGACCGGGATGCCACGGTGAGCGCGTACGAGGTCGACGCCGCGACGATGTGCGACGCCCTCAGCCACGTGCCCGGCGTCGAGCACGTGGTGCTCGAGTTCGACGAGCGCGGCAACGGCGTCCTGCGCGTGCAGGTCAGCCACGGCCAGGACCACGCGAGCGTCGTCGGCGCCGCCGTCACCCAGATGCGCTCGAAGTTCGGCCTCGGCGTCGACCAGCGGCGGCTGCGCCTGACCGGCCCGGCCGGCCGTCCCGTCGTGGCCGTCGTCGAGACGCTGGACGACGGTGCGCTCACCGCCGCCGACGCGCCGGCCGGGGCGGCCGAGGCCCACAGCGCCGAGCTCGAGGTGGCACCCGAGGAGCTGGACGTCCGCGCGCCCGAGCTCGTCGAGGAGCTGGTCGACGAGCGGGCCGGCACCACCGACCTGACGGCGGCGCTGTCGGCCGCGCCGCCGGAGCTGCGTCACCCGGCCGCGGGCCGTCACCGCCCGTTCCCGCTGCCCGAGCCCGAGGAGCAGCGCTCGCCCCGCGTCGTCGTCGAGCGCGTCGTCGTGAGCACCGAGCGCCAGGAGGTGCGGGCCAGCGTGCAGCTGCGGCTCGGCGCGGCGCTGCACGAGGGCATCGCGAGCCGTCCCGCCACCGGCTCGGGCGCGCACCGGGCGCTCGCGGCCGCGACGGCCAGCGCCGTCGAGGCGGTCGTGTCGACGTCCGCGCGGCTCGAGGTCGACCAGGTCGACCTGCTGCAGGTCGGCCCCGACCACATCGCCGTCGTGGTGCTGTCGCTGCTGACCAGCCAGGGCATCGACCGGCTCACCGGCTCGGCCCTGGTGCGCAGCGACGCGCGCGACGCCGTCGTCCGGGCCACCCTGGACGCGCTGAACCGGCGTGCCGGGATCGTGGGTCCCCAGGGCGGCGCGGCCGCGTGACATCCTCGGGGCCGTGAGCCCCGAGGCGCCCCGCCGGTACTCCGCGGTGCAGGTGCGCCGCCGCCGGCTGGTGGCCGTGCTGGTCGTGCTCGCCCTGGTGGCGGTGGTGCTCTGGGCCCTGACCCGCGGCGGTGGCGACCCGCCGTCGTCCGGGCCGGGCGCGGCCTCGGCGGGGGCGACGCCGGAGCCCTCGCCCACCGGGACGGCCCGGCGGACGCCGACGGCCTCGCGCCCGTCCACGCCCAGCCCCACGACCGTGCGGCAGCGCGGCACCGGCCGGCTCGTCGTGGTCCCGGGCGCGGTGCCCGCGCCGGGACGGGGGACGGTGGTGCGCGTGCGGGTCGAGGTCGAGCAGGGGGTCGACGTCGACGTCCGGGCGTTCGCCGCGACGGTCCTCGCGACGCTGAACGACCGGCGCTCGTGGGGCCACGGGGGCACCCGCACCTTCGCCCGCACCACCGGCGACGCGGACGTCGTCGTGGTGCTCGCCAGCCCCGACACCTCGGCCGAGCTGTGCCGGCCGCTGGTGACCCACGGCAAGCTCTCGTGCGGCAACGGCGACCGCGCGGTGCTCACGTCGTACCGGTGGGCCCGGGGCACACCCGAGTTCCCGGACCTGGACGTGTACCGGCAGTACGTCGTCAACCACGAGGTCGGGCACGTGCTGGGGCACCACCACGAGCAGTGCGGCGGGGCCGGCCGGCTCGCACCGGTGATGCAGCAGCAGACCAAGCAGGTCGCGCCCTGCCGCCCGAACGCGTGGCCCTACCCCTGAGGTCGCGCTCGTACAGTGGGGCGGTGAGCCTGCCGCCGCTCGTCGACCCCGGTCCGCCGCTGGACCGCGACCGGGTCGCGCGGTACGCCCGCCACCTGCTGGTCCCTGAGGTCGGTGAGCTGGGCCAGCGGCGGCTGGCGAACGCCCGGGTGTGCGTCGTCGGGGCCGGCGGGCTCGGCTCGCCGGTGCTGCTCTACCTGGCGGCGGCGGGCGTCGGCACGATCGGCGTCGTCGACCCGGACGTCGTCGAGGCGTCGAACCTGCAGCGCCAGGTCGTGCACGGCGTCGCGGACGTCGGCCGGGCCAAGGTCGCCTCGGCCGCCGCCCGGCTCGCCGAGGTCAACCCGCTGGTGACGGTCGTGCAGCACCCGGTGCGGCTGGACTCGACCAACGCCCTCGACGTGCTCGCGGGGTACGACCTCGTGGTCGACGGCACCGACAACTTCCCGACGCGCTACCTCGTCAACGACGCCTGCGTGCTGCTGGGCGTGCCGTGCGTCTGGGGGTCGATCTACCGGTTCGACGGGCAGACCAGCGTGTTCTGGGGCGGGCACGGACCCTGCTACCGCTGCCTGTTCCCCGAGCCGCCGCCGGCCGGCAGCGTGCCGTCGTGCGCCGAGGGCGGCGTGCTCGGCCTGCTGTGCGCGGCGATCGGCGCGGCCCAGGGCACCGAGGTGGTCAAGCTGGTCACCGGCATCGGCACGCCGCTGCTCGGCCGGCTGCTGGTGCACGACGCGCTGCGGGCCACCTGGCGCGAGCTCGCGGTGCAGCCCGACCCCGCGTGCCCGGTGTGCGGTGACGCGCCGTCGATCACGCGCGAGAGCGGGCTGGTCGACTACGACGCGTTCTGCGGGGTGCCGCTGGCAACCGTTGCGGCAGAAGGGGACTCGGTGAGCGCGGTCGAGCTCGCCGCGCTGCTGCGGGCGCGGGACGAGGGCCGGGCGGACGTCGTCCTGGTCGACGTCCGCGAGCCGGGGGAGCGGGCGGTCGTGTCGATCCCCGGAGCGGTCGCGGTGCCGCGGGCGCGCTTCGACAGCGGGGAGGCCTTCGCCGAGATCCCGTTCGACCGGCCGGTGGTGCTGCACTGCCGCTCGGGGGCGCGGTCGGCGTCCGCGCTGGAGCTGCTGCGCGCGGCCGGGCACGGCGACGCCCGCCACCTCGAGGGCGGCGTGCTCGCCTGGGTCGAGCAGGTCGACCCCTCCCTCCCCACCTACTGACCCCTGCTCTTTCTTCGCACGTCGGGACCAGGGTCGGGGTCAGCGGTCGGCGCAGGCGGACTTCAGCTGGTCGGAGGCGGCCTTGGTCGCGGCGGCGCCGCCGTCGGACGCGATCGTCTGCAGCGGACCGGTGTAGGTCGACGGGACGCCGGCCTGCTCGGCCGCCGAGGCGATCGAGGCGATCACCGCCTTCTCGTTCGCCGACACCGCGCCGTCCGAGAGCGGTCCCGAGCCCTCGGTGAGCCCGCAGACCTGGTCGACCGCGGCCTCGCGCGCCTGCGTCTTGGCCTGGTCGGTCGCCTTGCTGGCGGCGCTGGACGCCGCGCCCTTGGCGGAGTCCTCGACCTGGCTGCAGCCGCCGAGCACGGCGAGCGCGAGGACGACGGCGGCGGACGGGCGCAGGACGGTTCGGGGCGGTCGCATGGCCGCGAGTCTGGCACGGACGCCGGCGCGCGCCCGGCAGACTGGGCGCCGTGACCCCACCCGTCGACGAGCCGCCGGACGACGAGCTGCCGCGCTTCGCCGCGATGGTGCTGGACGTGGTCGACCGCGTGCCGCCGGGGCAGGTCGTGACCTACGGCGACGTGGCGGAGTACCTGGGCGAGGGCGGTCCGCGCAAGGTCGGCCGGGTCATGTCGCAGCACGGCTCGGCGGTGGCCTGGTGGCGCGTGCTGCGGGCCGACGGCACGCCGGCGCCCGGGCTGGAGGACCGCGCGTTCACCGAGTACCGCGCCGAGGGGACCCCCTTGCGCCCCAACGGTCGCCGGGTCGACATGGCGCGCGCCCGGTGGGCCGGTGACTGAACCCCTGACCGGGTCGCGTCGGACCGGGTCGCGTCGGACCGGGTCGCGTCGGACCGGGTCGCGTCGTCCGACCGCCCTGTCGGCGTCCTGTGGTGGGATCGTCCTGTGACGACGACGGCCCGCCGACCCGGGCGCGAACGCCCCGCGGTGCGCCTGCGCCGCGAGCGGCTGCGCGCCCTGCCGCCGACGCGCCTCGACCCCGCCCAGCAGGCCGTCGTCGACCACCGCGGCAGCCCGCTGCGCGTGCTGGGTCCGCCCGGCACCGGCAAGACGACGGGGCTGGTCGAGGCCGTCGACGACCGCGTGCAGCGCGACGGGCTCGACCCCGGCCGGCTGCTGGTGCTCGCGCCCTCGCGGCTCGCGGCGGCCCGCCTGCGCGAGCTGGTCACGGCGAGGCTGGCGGTCACGGTGCGCGAGCCGCTGGCGCGCACGCCCGGGTCCTTCGCGTTCGGCGTGCTGCGGCAGGCGGCGGCGCTCGCGGGCGAGCCGGCCCCGCGGCTGATCACCGGCCCCGAGCAGGACGTCGTCCTGCGCGACCTCCTGGCCGGGCACACGCAGGGCGAGGGGGCGGCGCCGCGCTGGCCGCACGACCTGCTGCCGGCCCTGCCCACCCGCGGCTTCCGCGGCCAGCTGCGCGACCTGCTGATGCGGGCCGTCGAGCGCGCCATCAGCCCGGCCGAGCTGGCCGAGCTCGGCGAGCGGCACGAGCGCCCTGAGTGGGTCTCGGCGGCGGGCCTGCTCGAGGAGTACCTCGACGTCACCGCGCTCGCGGCGCCCGGCGGGTACGACCCCGCGGCCATCGCGAGCGAGGCCGTGGCCGCGCTGCTGGCCGACGCCGACCTGCTGACGTCGGTGCGCGACCTGGTGCGGCTGGTGGTCGTCGACGACGCGCACGAGGCCACCTCGGCCGTGGCCGACCTGGTGCGCACCGTCGTGGGCGGGCGGCCCGACCTGCTCGTCGCCGGCGACCCGGACGCCACCACCCAGACCTTCCGCGGCGCCGACCCCGGTCTGCTGCTGGGCACCGGGACGGCCGACGCCCCCGACCACCGCGTCGTGGTGCTCGGCACCTCGTGGCGACAGCCCGAGGGGCTGCGCGGCACCACCGCGCGGGTCGCCGCTCGCATCGGGGCGGTCGGCGGCGGGCGGCAGCGCCGGGTCGAGCAGCCGGCCGACCTCGAGCGGGCTGCCGGCGACGTCGCGGTGCACGTGGTGCGCACCCCGGCGCACGAGGTCGCCCTGGTGGCAGACCTGCTGCGGCGCAAGCACCTCGTCGACGACGTGCCCTGGTCCGAGATGGCGGTGCTGGTGCGCGGGCGGGCGCGGTCGTCGTCCCTGCGGCGAGGGCTGGCGCTGGCCGGCGTGCCCGTCGACGTCCCGCTCACCGAGCTGCCCGTGCGCGACCAGCCGGCCGTCGTCCCGCTGCTCGACGCGTTCGAGACCGGCCTGGCGATCGCCGCCGGCTCGCCCGACCCGCTGGCGCCCGACGTGGCCGAGAGCCTGCTGCTCTCGCCGCTCGGCGGCGCCGACACCATGGCGCTGCGCCGGCTGCGGCGGGCGCTGCGCGCGCAGGAGCTCGCGGCCGGCGGCGGCCGCGGCAGCGGGGCCCTGCT